>CAMOHN010000058.1 GCA_946615455.1 uncultured Bacteroidales bacterium | reverse complement strand
AAATAGTGGTGACCGGCGACTATGAGTACGAAGAACCCTATACAGGTGACGACACGCTCTCCTATAGTAAGTCCTGCGCCAAGACCATCTACCGCATCCATGTGGATGTAGCACAATTGGATTGCCCGGGCACCTTCTCCATCAAAGACACCATCTGCGGCGATGCAAGGGGCTTTAATGTGGCCTTCCGCTATTCAATGAAAATAGACAACTCCAAAGAAGAACCCGACACCATCTATCCCTCGGTGCAAGAAGTCAAGGTGGATTTCTCTGATAATTGGAACCGTCAAGAAGGCGAACAAATCGTCATCGACGACGTGACCACGCTCGTCAAGTCCGGCTACGAAGACATCACAAAAGCCATCAAGGTCAATGGCATTGCCATGGATAGCACGTTCTTCGTCCCGATGCCCTACGACTCGGTTTATCGAGATAATGGTGACGGCTCAGGCGAGTGGATCTATGCCGCACCGCGACCTGACAACTATACTATGACACTCACCGTAGTTAACAGATGCGGACAAGAAGAAACACACCAAGTCCCCTTCACCGTCTTCTATCCGGCCAATGTCATCTACCAGCGTTGGAACGATGTGCTCGCTATCCACAACGAACGCTACAATGGCGGCAATCTCGTCCGCTCGGTGCGTTGGTACCGTAATGGCGCGCAAGAATCCGCCTTGGGTAAACATGGTGCCTACATCCGCCGCTCTGACCTCGTTAGCGACATCGTACCCTACTGGGCTGAGATAACCCGCTCAGACGACGGCAAGACATTCTGTACCTGCCGCTTTACACCTACACAACAGAATGTGGCAGAAAAACCTGTCTTCCCCAATACCATGACCATCGCTCCACGCGAACGCAATACGCGACAACTACAAGTCACAAGTGCCACTTCCGGTCAGTATAGCCTCATTGATCTCAGCGGTCGGTTGCTACAAAAAGGTGTCTATGGCGAAGCCTACGGCTCACCCGACATCCTTATCGCACCATCGGTAGCACAAGGTACCTACATCCTACTATTCCGCTCCGATGAAGGAGACCTCCGCTCAAGCAAACTCATTGTTGAATAAGGTTGTAGAAAGAAAGGATGAAGAAAATGAAACGCAATATGAGTTTTTCTAAAGCAGTCTTTACCTTGTTGGTCGCCTGCCTTCCCGTCTTAGGTGTCTATGCCGAATACACCACTTCGCTTACCAATCGCGCATGGCAGCAGAACCGACAAACCTACAACAAATCCATCAATTATGTCGGCCTCGGTCTGAAAGCCGGTTATAGCCAGTTCAACCTCGGCAAAACTGACCTTAATGTGCCCGGTGGTGCCCATTTCGGTCTGGAAGCACGCTACAAGATGGAGTACCGTCTCTTCCGTCTAACGGCGGGTATTGACGCAGTGTATGCCGGCAACAGCATGAACGGCAAGTTCACCAAGGACTATGACCTGCTTCAACCCGACTTGTGCCACTACCATCTCGATTTCACTCGACTCAACGAGAAACAACACACCTTCGAAGTCGGTATTCCCATCATGGTCGGTGCTGACTATCGCGGTTTCTATGGCATGGTCGGTATGCGCATCGGACTGCCACTTATGAAGAGCTATGCCCTCAATACCGAGTTCAATCGTATCATCACCGATGACAAAGGTATCGACCCCTATACCGACATGCTCAACCATGACCTCTATAGTGACAACATGGCACAAAACGGCAAGCTGGACCTCAAAATGCTTAACCCCCAGGTGGCTGTCGAGATAGGCTATAACCTTGACCGCTGGTTAGCGTCCAAGGCTCCCGTCCCCGATCCCGTCAAACAGACCGGTAAGCAGAAACCCAAAACCAATGTACCCTTCACCCAACTGCTCCACTATGAGGTGGCCATGTATGCCAACATCGGTGTGAGCGAGTTCCGCAATCAGATGCCTGCACAAGGTGCTTCGTTCTACGATCAAAGCGGGGTCAACATAACCGATGTGCGCTCGCTGACCACTGATGCACAATTGGCATCCGGCAAAATGCTGCCGTGGAATGTAGGTGTGCGCTTCAATGTCTATTACGAACTCTATGATACACCCGTCATCAAAGAGAAGAAGAAACGTAAAAAGAAAAAGAAACCCCAGCCTGTTATTGAGCAAGTGGTCGATACCATTGTGCCTGAAGTGCCGATGGATACCATCGTCTATAACGGCGATACCATCTATAGCGGCGACACCATCATAATGGACAACCTCTATTTCGATACTGACAAGACCACCATCCGTCACACCAGCGATGAGGCACTCAATGAATTGGCTGAACTGCTCGCCAAGCACCCCAATGCCAACATCACCCTCATCGGACATACCGACAATGTGGGCACCGAGGCTTACAACCAGCGTCTCAGTCAGGGTCGCGTAGAGTCTGTCAAGGCAGAACTGGTTAAACGTGGCATCAACGGTGACCGCATCAAGACCATTGGTAAGGGCGAGTCCGAACCCATAGCGGACAATTCAACTGCCCAAGGTCGAGCCGAGAACCGTCGCGTGGAAGTCGTCTTTGACGAAATCATCATTGAACAACACATGGAGATTATACCGGCTGCGGGTTCCAACCCGCAAGCCGGGACACCTCCTCAACCCTAATACCCTACGATTAACGAATACTCTTTGTATATGAAACACACTTACCTTCTTGTCCTCTGCTCTATGTTGCTCCCATTGACAGCAGCGGCAGCGGATAACCTTGGTGCTCACAGTTTTGTGGTGTGGGCCAATGGCGGTGTCTCCAACTACATCGGCTCCACACCGGGTGCCAAAATGGGACTCGGCGGAGGAGGTGGTCTGGGCATCGGCTACGAATGGCGAAGCGCAGGCGCATTCCTCTTCCAAGTCGGATTGGGAGCCAAGTATGCCCAGTCGGGACTGCGCATCGACGATGCCACTTTCACCCTCGCTAACCAAATCGATGCCCAATCCGTAGACGGACTGTTTGACTATCAGTACATACAGACCGGTCGACGCGACCGATATACCACCATGGCTATGCAAGTACCCTTGATGGTAGGTGCACATGTGGGACATTTCTATTTCCTTGCCGGTGCCAAACTCAACCTTAATGTCCTCAATTCATATAAGGCGGAGGCGACCTATTCGGCTGTGGGTATATACAAAGAGTTCTATGACCCCTTTGCCGGCATGCCCAACCATGGTTTCTTCTCCGACTATGCGCTCAGCACCAATGATCGTACCTCAATGAAAGTCAATGTGGCAGGCTCAGTCGAACTGGGTGCCGAGTTCCCGCTCAACGGCGAGTCGCGCGGTGCAACCGACAATTTCTTCCGAGTGGCTGCCTTTGCCGATGTCAACATCTTGGACGACCGCATGAAGTCAGACAACCCGATGCTCTCCTATCCGCAACAATACACCAACAATGCTGATATGACATCCGGCTTGAAAATGGTGGACTACCTCTCCTCCAATGCCGCCACTTCGCCCGTACGCAATATGTATGCCGGCATCAAACTGACCTTCGTCTTCGCTTCGGGTGTCAAGTACGGCTGTGTCATGTGCTCGGGCTATCCCACCAACCGTGACCGCAGACGCGGTAATCGCCTGTGGATGTACTAATAAACATTCTTGTTAATTACATAATCACTAACGAAGCGGCATCGTTTGCCGCTTCATTTACGCAAAAATGGCAAATTTTCAAAAACTTACTTCCCGTCAAGAAGACTACAGTAAATGGTATAACGAATTGGTAGTCAAGGCCGACCTTGCCGAACAAAGTGCCGTTCGCGGTTGCATGGTCATCAAACCCTATGGGTACGCTATCTGGGAGACCATTCAGCACGAACTGGACCGCCGCTTCAAAGAGCAAGGTGTGCAAAACGCTTATTTCCCTTTGTTGATACCCAAATCCTTCCTCAGCCGTGAGGCAGAGCATGTGGAAGGCTTCGCCAAAGAGTGCGCCGTGGTAACGCACCATCGCCTCATGAACGATCCAAACGGCAAAGGCGTAGTGGTGGACCCCAATGCCAAACTCGAAGAGGAACTCATTATTCGTCCCACTTCGGAAACCATCATCTGGTCCACTTATAAAAACTGGATTTCCTCCTATCGTGATCTGCCTATCCTGTGCAACCAGTGGTGCAACGTGATGCGTTGGGAAATGCGTACTCGCCTGTTCCTTCGTACCGCCGAGTTCCTATGGCAAGAAGGACATACAGCCCACGCAACCAAAGAAGAGGCCGAGGACTATGCCCGCCGTATGCTCGATGTCTATGCCGACTTTGCGGAGAACATCATGGCTATACCCGTTATTAAGGGTGTCAAGTCTCCCAACGAGCGCTTTGCAGGTGCGCTCAATACTTATTGCATCGAAGCCATGATGCAGGACGGAAAAGCCTTGCAAGCAGGCACATCGCACTTCCTCGGCCAGAACTTCGCCAAGTCATTTGATGTGCAGTTCCTCTCCAAAGAGAATAAGTACGAGTATGTATGGGCCACCTCTTGGGGTGTTTCTACCCGTTTGATGGGTGCACTCATAATGACTCACTCCGACGACAACGGTCTCGTCTTGCCACCGGCTCTCGCGCCTATTGAGGTAGTGATTGTACCTATTTTCAAGAAAGCAGACGACTTGGCTCGTCTTATGGAGGTGCTTGACCCGCTTGCCGACCAACTCCGTGCTGCCGGCATACGCATCAAGGTGGATACTTCTGACCAATCGTCTCCGGGCTTCAAGTTCGCCTCTTACGAACTCAAAGGTATTCCTGTTCGCCTTGCTATGGGCGCACGCGATTTGGAGAACCGCACCATTGAGGTGGCACGCCGTGACACGCTCACTAAAGAGACCCTGCCACTTGAAGGCATCGTAGAGCATATCAAGCAATTGCTTAAAGACATTCAGCAGAACTGCTACCAAAAAGCCCTCAATTTCCGCACGGCTCACATCCGCACTTGCGACTCCTACGACGAGTTCAAGACCGAGATTCAGAAAGGCGGCTTCTTGCTATGCCATTGGGACGGAACATCCGAGACGGAAGAGAAAATCAAAAACGAAACAAAAGCCACTATTCGCTGCATTCCGCTGCATGCTCTGCCCGGCTACACCGAAGAACCCGGACAGTGCATGGTTACCGGTCGCCCCAGCCAAAAGCGCGTAGTATTTGCTATTGCCTATTGAATGCTATCAAACATAAATCAAACTTCTTAATTATACACATTATCCCTATGAAAAAAGTTCTTTCCATTCTGCTTATAGCCGTTGCTGTTTTTTCAGTTGCCTGCACCAAGCAAACGGCACAACCCGAACAACGTATCTATACCATCGATGAAGTCTATGCCGCTGCCGATTCGCTTACGGGCGACACCATCCTGTTCCAAGGCGTATGTGCTCATTTGTGCAAACACGGGGGCAGAAAGGCGTTTCTTATCGGTTCGGACGAATCGCGTTTGCTGCGTGTTGAGGGTGCTTCCATGGGCAATTTTGCACCGGAGTGCCTCAACAATATCGTGCGTGTAAAAGGAATAATCCGTGCACAAGAAGTGCTGCCTGAGGGCGTTGAACAAGTATCCGATGGGCTGGAACATGGCGAAGGCGGTGATGGCTGCGAGACATCCAAGAAAGCCATTCGACGCTACTATGCAGAGGCTGTTTCCTATGAGATAATCACCGAGTAATGGATACACCAAACACTCAACCTTCCAAGACTCTGCCTTCGCGTGGAGTCTTGTTTCGCAAGTGCATGCGCGTCATCCACCGCGACCTCGGCTATGTCTTCGCCGGTATGTTGCTCGTCTATGCCGTCAGCGGTATCTTTCTCAACCATAAGAATACCTTCAATAGCCAGTATTCGATCGAGCGAACCGAACTGAACCTTACCCCGCTGTCGCGCTCTGAATTGTCGCGTGAGCGCGTAGATGGTCTATTGGATGAGGCAATGCCCGACGGCTCACTCAAAAATGCCTATATTCAACACTATTGTCCTGATTCGGCTACTCTCAAGGTATTTCTCAAAGGCAATAGCAGTCTGGTGGTCAATCTCTCTTCCGGTCAGGCACTCCTGGAGCAGGTGCACAAACGCCCTATCATAGGTGCTCTCTCTCGCCTGCACTACAATCCCAATCGGGCATGGACATGGTTCAGCGACATTTTTGCTGTTTCTCTCATTGTCATCATCCTCACGGGTTTGTTCATGCTCAACGGCAAGCACGGACTGTGTGGAATAGGAGGCATTGAACTGCTCATCGGCATCCTCATTCCGCTTCTGTTTGCCTTATTAGGATAATGTTGCGATTTGAGTTGTTGATAATTAGGGAAATATAAACTTTTTTTCAAAAAAATGCATTGCAGATTTGGTCAGTTCGCCAAACTGCTATACTTTTGCACCCGCTTTTGAGATAAAAGAGTGTCTTTTGTAGCGAAAGCAATTGGTCCATTAGCTCAACTGAATAGAGTACCACACTACGGATGTGGGGGTTGCAG
>CAMOHN010000057.1 GCA_946615455.1 uncultured Bacteroidales bacterium | reverse complement strand
TCTCCTGCATTTTGTCGCCGCTACCTGCCATGACAAAACGCACATTGTCAGTGCGTTGCAGCACGCGAGCCGCAGCCTCGATGAAGTACTCGGGACCTTTCTGCATGGTGATTCGTCCAAGGAAAGTGACCAAATGGTCTTTGCGCGGGTGGCGCACAAACTCGTCGGGATTGTCCAAGGGGAAAACGGCATTGTGCACAGTGGAAACCTTATATTCGGGCTGTCCGTACTTGTCGATGACCGTGCGGCGTGTCAGGTTGCTCACGCACATGATGTGATCGGCTGCGTCCATGCCTTGTTTCTCAATGGCAAAGACGGTGGGATTGACCTGTCCGCGCGAGCGGTCAAAGTCGGTGGCATGCACATGGATAACCAACGGTTTGCCGGTCAGTTGCTTGGCGGTCACACCGGCCGGATAAGTCAGCCAGTCGTGCGAGTGAATGACATCAAACTGCTCACGCTGCGCCAACACGGCTGCCACCTGGCGGTAGTTCTCAATCTCTTCCAACAGATTGTCGGGATAGCGACCGGAGAACTCGATGCGTCCGCGACCGGGCACATCCACGCTGTTGGCTCCGATGATACGCAGAAAAGACTGGTCTTCGTCACCCCACGGACGAGGCAACACAAACAGAATCTCCATATCTTTCTGCTCTGCCAAACCGTGAGTCAGGCCATAACTCGCTGTGCCTAATCCGCCCAAGATATGCGGCGGAAACTCCCAACCAAACATGAGTGCTTTCATTGCTGTTGCTGTTCTGAGGGTTGTTGATTCTGTTGTTGTATTTCGCTAAGGCAATTATAGATACCTATCACGCCGCTAACGGAGGGGGCATAACTCATGCCGCCATGTCCTTTGAAGGGCGGGTTGCCGTCATACAGCTCATTGATGGTGCCCAGACACAACTCGTTCATCTCTGCCTCGTAACCTGCCAGCACACGGCGCATGAAACTCTCGCCACTACGCTGATAGACGCGTATATAGGCTTTGCCATAGGCTGCAATGGAGAGGGGGAAGACCGGTCCGTTATGGAAATTGCGGTTACGCTCCAACTGCCCCCCCACATAGACGGGACGATAATAACCGCTCTTGGGTGAGAGGGTACGCAGTCCGCGCGGAGTGAGCAACTCCTTGGTGCAGATATCCACCACGGCTTTCTGCTGCTTGCGGTCCAAAGGCGAATAGGGCAAGGACACAGCCCAGATCTGGTTGGGACGAACCTCATGGTCGTGGTAGTTGTCAGCCACATAGTCATCCAGATAAAATCCGTTCCAAAAGACCTTGACGAACTGCTCGCGGGCCAGTTCCGCCTGATAGTCCATCAGGTCGGCACGCTGTTCGCGTCCCATGGCGCGCATGACCTCGGCAGTGAAGCACATGGCGTTGTACCACAGCGCATTGATTTCGACTATATACCCCGTTCTGGGTGTGATGGGACGACCATCCTCAACGGCATTCATCCACGATGCCGGACGCTCAGTACCGTCGGTCCAGACCAGACCGTTCTGGTGCACAAACAAGCGGGGATGGCGCTGCCCGCGAATGAAAGTAATGATGTCGCCTAACAATTCGCCATAGCGCGCTGCCACATCCTGAATGCCGGCATAGTGGGCATATTCCTGAATGGCACGCACGAACCACAGCAGCACATCCGGCTCGTCCATGCCGGTCAGTCCGATTTGTTCGGTACGCCCTTCCATGAAAGCACGCACTTCGCCCACCGCCGTACGGTTCATGATGGCATCCCAATACTCGGGTCGCCCGATGCCCATGGTGCAGTCAGATAGCGAGAAGAACTCGGCACGGGCTTCGGCCTTATACCACGGATAGCCTGCCAGCAACCAACAGCGGTCACCTTCGCGCTTATAGAACTGCGAAGCACTGTTGCGCAGCGAAGCGAACAGGGAGTCACGCTCTTGACGGCGAGCCACCTCTTTGCGCCAAGTCGTCTTGAGGGTCAGAGGAGCTACCTCGGTTATGCCTGCCGAGAAGATGACCGACTCACCCTGACGCATGGGCACATCAAAATAGCCGGGTACCAACAGGTCCTCACGGCTGTCATAGCCGCGCTCTTGTTCCTTGAAGTAATAGATATCCTTGTACCAATGCGGGTCGTGGGTATAATCACATTTCTTGGAGAACTGCATATAGAGCGGCGGAAAGCCCTCATAGAGACGGCACATCTGGCCGTTGGCGACAGGCTCGGCATGGGTGTCGGCATGGTCATTGGCATAGGTCAGGCTGTTGGTGTCCCGAAAGGCGAGGAAGGGGCGGAAACGCATGACCGTTCCCTGACCGGCCTCCACCATGGTGTAGCGAATCAGCACACGAGGTTCGAAACTGACCAGCAAGTACTCCTTGGTCATGATGACCCCGCCTACGCGGTAGGTTATCTTGGATAGCAGGCGGGCATCATACTCACGCAGGTACTTGTGCCCGTTGGGCGAGAACAGGTGCTCTTCGTACTGGTGTACCCCCAGATTGAACTCGGCTCCGTGCTGAATGACTGTCTCGTCCAGCTGACTGAGCAGCACATAGTTGTCACCGCCCTTGTCAGCCAAAGGCAATACCAACATGCCGTGGTACTTGCGCGTGTTGCAACCCGCCAAAGTGGTGGCTGAGTAAGCACCGGCGCGATTGGTGTGCAGCACCTCCTTGCGCAGACTGCGCTCCAGATTAACCAATAGGGTCTTGTCAAAATTCAGATAACTCATATTCAGACGGGATTAGTTATACTGTCCGCCAAAACGCTCCTCTACATCCATCACAATCTGCCGGATCTGCTGTTCGTCCTCTTTGGGGCAGATGAGCAACACCTTGTCCGACTCAACCACAATCATATCTTTCATGCCGCGCAGTACAGCCAGGTGCCCTTCGGGCAGGACGACCACATTGCCTTGGCTCTCATAGTAAGCAGCGCGGCATTTGAGGGTGGCATTGCGGTTGTCGTCCTTGTCACTCAGTTCGTAGAGCGAGCCCCATGTACCCAAATCGCTCCAACCAAAGTCTGCCTGCTGTACATGAACCGACTTGGCTTTCTCCATCACACCGTAGTCAATGCTGATGTTAGGACAGGTGGGGAAGACAGCCTGGATATAAGCGTCCTCATCGTCGGTGCCTATTTTGGCAAGGTCTTGATTGAACACGCGCATCAACTCGGGCATGTTGTCCTGCAAGGCATGGCTGATGGTGGCAAGGTTCCACAGGAAAATGCCGGAGTTCCACAGGAACTCACTGCTCTCCACAAACACCTTTGCCAGTTCCAGATTGGGTTTTTCGGTAAAGGTCTTGACGCGGAAGAGGTCGTTCCAGCCTTTGGTAGGTGCGGCCTTCTGGATATAACCGTAGCCCGTCTCGGGGCGTGTGGGCTTCATGCCGAGGGTAAGCAGGGTGTCGTTCTGTGCAACAAAGTCAAGTCCCTTGCGCACGGTATCGGCAAACTTCTGCTCCTGCACGATGAGATGGTCGGACGGAGCCACCACGATATTAGCCTTCAGGCGCGGGTCGTGGTCAAAGTCGGCTCGGGTGATGTCTATGCCATGCCGGCGGCAAAGCATACCCTTGATGTGCATGGTAGCATAGGCTATGCACGGGGCTGTATTGCGACGGGCAGGCTCTGCCAACACCTGACCCGGGGTCAGGTCGGGCACCTGCTCAAGAATCATGTCACGATACATGACATTGGTCACAATCAACATATTCTCAATGGGAACCAAGGGGCGAAAGCGATCCACGGTCATCTGTATCAACGAGCGACCGGTTCCGAAAAAGTCGAGGAATTGTTTGGGGCGATTGTTGCGGCTGAAGGGCCAGAAACGGCTACCTATACCGCCAGCCATAATGACGCAGAAATTATGATTGTTCTGTTCCATTGTGTATTGGGTTTAATTGTTTTGATTGATAAAGAAACATGTCTGTCTTTATCGCCGCAAATATAGTGCCATTTTGCAATGTGCACCAAACAATTTTTACCAATTTTTCACAGTTGGCGGTAAATCTCGGTCAGCCGCTGTGCTATGGCGTTATTGTCCAAGCCCAATTGAAGAATGCGTTCCCTACCCTTGGTTCGTCTGCCAAAGGTCAGTGCCTGTTGTAGCAGGTCTGCCATTTCGGCAGTGCTGTGTTCGTCAGCGTCCCAACGCTCTTTGGTCGGTCGCGGGTTGCGCAGCAAGAAATGTCCCTGCTCCTGACCGAGCAAGAAAGCTATATCTGCCACGTCGGTTGCCACAATGGGACAGTTGCACGCCATGGCCTCCTTGAGCGCCTGAGGACTGCCCTCGCTGTGTGTGGGCAGGGCAAATAGGTCGCAGGCACACATACGCAATGCACACTCGGCACGACTGAGTCCCTTCATCTCCAAGACCTCCACATTGTCTCGTCCGAGCAGTTGGAGCGCAGCAAACAGCAAGTCGGCATTCTTGCGTTTGTTGGCAAAATTGCCGCCAAAGAGAATATACTTTTTCTCGGGCTGCATACCCAACTCTTGGCGCGCCTGCACATAGTCTGTCACGGGCAATTCGTCCATAGGCACGCCACAGGGCAAAATCGTATATCGACGGGCCTTGAAATAACTGAGCATACGAATATGCTCTGCCACATACACCACATGGTCGGCAGCCAGTGAGAACAGCGACGAGCAGAAATTGACCGACCGTGTCAGCGTTTCCCCATTATGAAAAGTGATGACACACTTCGGGCGTTGGCTTTTGGGCATAGAGTGCACCGCCATGACGGCGGTCATCCCGCTCAAGCCGAAATGCGCATGCACCACATCCGGCCGCTCTACCGCCAGTCTGCGACGCAAGGCTGCAATGCCGGTCAGGTAGGCTGCCATACCTTTTCCCTCTATGAGGTGGTAAGCCACCTCATGACCAAGCTCGCGCAATGCCTCGCCCTGTTCCCACACAAAGGGCAACAGGTGCTTGGGCTCAAACTGCGGCTTATATCGACTGACCTCCAGAATACGCATTGTCGTTAGTTTTTTGTTAGATCATTCCGCGTCCGCGCAACTTGAACCAGTTCCAGAACAGGCAAAAACCTATCTCTACAAACAGCGCCATATTGAACCATCGCTTGTACTGCGGATTGCTGTTCACACACTTGATACCCAAAGCAGCAAAGAGCAATAGCATAGGCATAACCGGTATGTGGAAACGCCCGGACTGAGCAAAGTTGCTCAATGCCAACATGACAAGGTTGCCCATCATAAAGGCTAATATAAAGACATGCTTACGCCATTCGCGCGAAAAGAGCAACACAAACAATACAAAGATGACAAAGAACGAGCAGACATTCTTGATGAAATTGCCACCCGACATTTGCATCTGCACTATTTGCGCCGAGTTGGCTGTAACGAATGTCGGGAACGGAATCGTAAAGATCAGCGGTGCAAAGACCACTGCACCGGCATAGCGCGCAAACGACTGTTTATGCCCGCCTTTATCCACACGCTGGGCTCGCCATTCCATATTGTCCTCTTGTTGGCTGGACTGAACAGTCTCGATGGTTTTGTCGAGCGTGTTGCGGAATCGGTCGCCCATACCGACAAAGAGCACCAAGGCGACCAGCACACCTGCCATCACTTTCTTACCGGAATTCATAATGCGCGAGGTAGTCATGACCACGCCCGCCAGTACAGACAAAAAAGCCACCACCCCCAACGGACCACGAAAGCCGAACAGTGACAGTCCTATCAGCGAAGCCGGTACAACACGGGCAAAAGTGACATTGTTGGACGAAATCACCTTGTCCATCTCATCCACAAACCAGCAGACCAGAAAAGACAACTCGGCTTCCTTGAACATGGTGCCGCACCAGTAGATCAAGTGCGGGAACAAGGCTGTGAAGATGCCCGCCAATCGTGCCACATCTTCGCCGAAGTGGCGTTGTGCCACATGGTAGATGCACACTGCACAATAAGCACTAACGGCTGCTTTGACCAGGAAGGGGATGAACACATCGCTCACACTGCCCGTCAGCAAATAGACAACCATGAGCCAGAAGGGGTAACCCATATCGTCAAAGACTGCTCCCCAGCGTGTGCTCCACAGGTCGTACAAGTGGTAATTGCCCGCCTTGATTGCCTCCACACCGGCTTGAGCCACGGGCATGTACCATGTCACATCGGCTCCGTCACCGAGGTGGGCACCATAGATGGTGACATTGGCATAGTAGCAATAGACCACCCACACCAAGCGCACCGCAAGAGCCATCCCGTAGAGATGGCGAACAAAAAGGCGAGACGAAACGAAAGCGTTTCGCCGCGCAAAACTCTCGCCGCCAAAATAGAACACCAGTACCGAAACGATACTGACGGCGGCAAAGCGGAAAGGCATGGAGAACCCGCTCCACAGCAGCGTACACAGTGCAAAAGCAATGCCGTAGAAAGCCACAGTCTTGCCGGTCATCCACTGGGGATAGCCAATCACCGGTTGTGCGTATCGGAGCGAGTCCTTCAGCATAAGCAGTTACGACCGAGGGTCTTAACGCAGTTTGGTATAACCGTAGCGTGCACGGCAGCCCAGTTCTTCCTCGATGCGGAGCAGTTGGTT
>CAMOHN010000056.1 GCA_946615455.1 uncultured Bacteroidales bacterium | reverse complement strand
GTTGGTCAGGAAACGAAAGAGCAGTTATTTGCTTATTGAGGTCAATCATGGTGTCGTTGTATGCTGTCTTCGATGATGTCGGTCAGTACATCGCGGATGTCCAAACCGGCGGCGCGAACCTGCTGAGGAATGAACGAAGTGGCTGTCATACCCGGTGTGGTATTGACCTCCAGCAGATTGATTTGTCCGTCTTCGGTGATGATATAGTCTGTGCGGATGATGCCTTGGCAACCGAGCAAGTCATACATGCGCAGGGTGAGAGTCTGTATTTGGTCGCGAACTGAGTCGGGTATGCGGGCAGGTGTGATCTCATCAACTTGACCGTTGTACTTGGCATCGTAGTCGAAGAACTCGTTCTCGGTGACCACTTCCGTGACGGGGAATGCCACACTCTTGGTGAGTGTCTTATATACACCGCAGGTCACTTCAGTCCCTTTCATGAACGATTCACAAATGACCTCATCTCCCTCTTTGAAGGCTATGTCTATCGCCTCGGACACTTGTTCGAGTGTCTTGACCTTGGTGCAGCCGAAACTGCTACCTCCTACATTGCTCTTGATGAAACAGGGCAGTCCCACATGTGCGATTATGTGCTCATTGCTCGGACGCGGGTCATGACGGCGCAGCAGCAGGCTCTTGGCTATATGATAGCCGAAGCCTGAAAGATAATGGTTGCAGGCATACTTGTTGAAAGTGAGAGCCGCAGCCAGCACTCCGCAACAGCTGTAGGGGATACGCATCATGTCGAGATAGCCTTGCAACAGACCGTTCTCGCCCGGAGTGCCGTGAATAGTGATGTAGGCAAAATCGTAGTCGGCAATGCGGCGTAGCGTCTCAAAATCGGCACCGCGCAATTCAACTATTTCGGCATCATACCGCTGCTTGTCCAGAAAAGAGAGAATGCCTTGTGCACTACGCAGCGAAACCTCATGTTCGGAGCTGTCGCCACCGGCAACGATGGCTATTTTGCGTTTGGTCATAGCGTTTTGATTTATTCAGATTCCTAAGGATTGTTTGATGGCGGGAATGCGTGCTTCGGCCTCGGCAGTGGCGCGCTCATAGTCGTCGGGTGAGGACATGGTGGCAGGAATCTCGAAATAGTATTTGATTTTTGGTTCGGTGCCGGAAGGACGCACGCTGACTTTGAGGCCGCCTTCGGTGAAGTATTGCAGCACATTGGATGTGGCATTCAAAGCCATCTCGATGGGTTGCTCGGTGCATTGGCCGTCCCGGATGTCGAACTCACGCAGGGTCTGATAGTCCTTGATGCGCACCACTTTCTCGCCGGCGATCTCACGGGGCGGGTTCTGACGGTACGCAGCCATCATGGCCTTAATCTCATCGGCTCCTGTCTTGCCCGGGCGGACGATATTGACCGTTGCTTCGCGTTGGAAGCCATACTCCATATAGATATTGAGCAGGTAGTCATAGAGGGTCATGCCATGGTCTTTGGCATAGGCGGCAATCTCGCAAATGAGGCAGATGGAAGAGGGTGAGCATTTGTCGCGGACAGCATCGTACGGCAAGAAGCCGAAGCTCTCTTCGCCGCCACCTATGTACTTGCGCTTGCCTTCCCACATACGGATGCGGTTGGCAATCCACTTGAAGCCCGTATATTCATCGGTGAGGGTGACACCTTGCCGATCGGCAATGCGGCGTATGAGTTCGCTGGTGACGATGGTCTTGACCAAGTACATGTCGTCGCGCATCTTGCCCAGTTGTTTCATGTTGTTGATGATGTAGTAGCAGTACATCATGCAAGTCTGGTTGCCGTTGATGATGACCCACTCATTGCGATGGTTGCGTACCACAATGGCTATACGGTCGGCATCGGGGTCGGAAGCGATGACAAGGTCAGCACCGATACGGGTGCCCATCTGCATACCCATGGTCATGGCTTCGGCATTCTCGGGATTGGGTGAAACAACGGTGGAGAAATTGCCGTCGATGACCATCTGTTCGGGCACGACATGAATGTTTTCAAATCCCCACGAACGAAGGCACATAGGCACAATCTGACGTCCGGCACCGTGCATAGGGGTATAGACAATGTTCAGGTCTTTTTGGCGGAGGATAACGTCTTGGTCGATCATGACGCTTTTGACTGCCATCATATAGTCATAGTCCATTTCGCCGCCGATGATTTCGATAAGGTTCTTGTCGCCGCCGCGTTTGACATCCTCCATGCGGGTGCTGTTCACGCAGTCGATGATGCCTTGGTCATGGGGTTGCAGCACTTGCGAGCCGTCTTCCCAATAGGCTTTGTAGCCGTTGTACTCTTTGGGATTGTGCGACGCAGTCACATTGACACCTCCTTGGCATCCCAAGCGGCGAATGGCGTAGCTCACTTCGGGTGTCGGACGCAGACTTTCGAACAGATAGACCTTGATGCCATTGGCGGCAAACACATCGGCGACCGTTTCGGCAAAGAGCCTGCCGTTGTTGCGGCAGTCGTGACCAACCACCACACTGATTTGATTGCCACGGAGAGTTTGAAAACCGCCCTGTTGTTGCACTTTGAGCAGATAAGAGGCAAAACCCTGGGTTGCCTGTGCCACGATGTATTGGTTCATACGATTGGTACCCGGTCCCATGATGCCACGCAGACCGCCCGTACCAAACTCAAGCGTGCGGTAGAACGAGTCTATCAGTTCGGTCTTGTCCTCTGCGTCCAGCATGCGGCGCACTTGTGCTTGGGTCTGTGCATCAAAGGGTTCACTGAGCCAAGTCTTGGCTGTATCAATAATGTGTTGAAGTTCTTGCTGTTCCATAGTATATAATTTTTATTAGTTTTTACAAAATTCGGTTTGTTTGGATTACCATTTGGCGACCGTGTCATTGAAGATGCTTTCGGTCAGTTCTGTAATCATGGTGGCGCACAACTCTTCCTGCACATCGGTCAGCAGTCGTGAAGCGTCAAAGGTCTGATAGGCACTATACGAGCGTTCAAAACTCTCGGATGGGGTCACATGGTTGGTGAAGCGCATCTTGACGGTGATGGTCAGTTTGGTCTCGGCGGCATAACTGTCGGCAGCCACGGCCATGGGTGTGAGTTGGTAGCCGGTTATCTCTCCTTCTATCTCAAGATCGCCGGCTTGCGGCACTTGCTCCAAGCGTGTCTGACGGGCAAACAAGTCGCGCAGGGCTTCGCTAAGGTCATTGCTCAGTGCCGGATAGACCAGGGCGGCATGGTTGGGAAAGTCGGCTATGGAGATGGTGCGTGTCTTGGTATAGTCTATGCTGGCACCATTGAAACGGTACGAAATCTTGCAGCCGCTCAGTAGCACCATGACGGTCAAAAGCAGGTAAGAGCCATATTGTCCGAGACGGGTCATAGTCCGTATTCTTTGATTTTGCGGTAGAGTGTACGTTCGCTCATACCGATGCCGTCTGCTGTGGCTTTGCGGTTGCCTTTGTAGTGCTGCAATGCGCGACGAATGGTTTCTTTTTCCATTTCGGCTATACTTCCCGGTTCGTCCTTGACTTCTTCCACGGCTTGGAACGACTCGTGTTCGGGAGTCGATTGGACGAGGGGAGCGGACGAGGCGACGGTATGCACAATGGGTGCAGACTGTGGTACGGACACCCTTTGGGCATGTTGTGCAGCCATTTGTTGCTTGAGTTCGGCTATATCCCGTTTCATGTCGAAGAGCACTTTGTAGAGCAGTTCACGCTCATTGAGATAGGGGTCACCCGCAGGCTGTCCGGCTCCAACGAGTTGCAAGCCTTTCTCCATCTCGTTGTCGGGCAAGTACTTGCGGAGTGTCTCGGCGCTTATATCGTGATTGGTCTCGATGATAGAAACGCGCTCAGCCACATTCTTGAGTTGGCGCACATTGCCGTACCAATAGTAGTCGCGCAGCAGGGCTGTGGCTTCGGCATTGAGTCGGACGGGTGGCATGCGGTACTTGTCGCTGAAGTCCAAGGCGAACTTGCGGAAAAGCAAAGGAATGTCCTCTTTGCGTTCGCGCAAAGCCGGTACGCGTATCTCAACAGCACTGAGCCTATAGTAGAGGTCGGCGCGGAATCGTCCGCTGTTGATGGCCTGACGCATGTCCAGATTGGTGGCAGCCACCACGCGTACCGATGTTTTTTGGACTCGGCTGGAGCCCATGCGGATGAACTCGCCCGTTTCCAAGACGCGCAGCAGCCTCACCTGTGGAGGCAAAGGCAGTTCGCCCACCTCGTCCAAAAAGAGCGTACCGCCGTCGGCAATCTCAAAGTATCCCTTTCGTTCGGATTTGGCATCGGTATAGGCACCCTTCTCATGACCGAATAGTTCACTATCAATGGTTCCTTCGGGTATGGCACCGCAGTTGATGGCAAAGTACGGACCATGCTTGCGGGCTGAGTAGGCATGAATGATTTGCGGGAAGAACTCCTTGCCCGCACCGGACTCGCCGGTGACGAGCACGCTCAGGTCGGTCTTGGCCACCTGCAATGCCACCTCAACGGCACTGTTGAGTTGCGGGTTGGTACCAATGATGCCAAAACGCTGTTTGACGGTTTGTATATCGAGTTGCGTCATGATAATCAGACAAAAAAGATGTTGTACGGATGGTCATTTCTTACCGCGCAAGAGATTGACCATTCCTTTTTTCTTGTATTTGGTTCCGTCTGTACCGACCGCTTCGATGATGTAGGTATAGGCACTCTCGGCAGCGGGACGACCGTTGATGGTTCCGTTCCAGCCGCGTGCGGGGTCGGTGGATGAATAGACCTGGTGTTGCCAGCGGTCGAAGACCAGCATTGAGAAAGTGCGCAGCGAACGATAGGCAACACGGAACTCATCGTTCACACCGTCCCCATTGGGTGTGAACACATTGGGTACAGCCAGCATGGACTCTTTGGCATCCACTTGGAAGACCGTGTCGCATTCACAGCCGTAGTCACTGGCTATATGCAACTTAACTTGGTACTTGCCCGTCTGTTCAAACACGAAACGGGTCTCGGTATCTGTGCGCGAAGCGAGCAGTTGCTCCGAGCGGGCAATCTCCCACGAGAAGACGGTGGTCATGGGCGAAGCATTAGCACGAAAGAGTATGTTCAGCGGAGCCGAACCGGTCAATACTGTTTCGTCGATGACGCGTTCCAGTTCGTTCTCACGTTCCGTCCCGCGCAAGAGTGTGTAGCTGCGCGGCAGGAAGTCAATGGCTATCGGTTGCAGCGAATCCTGCTCAACACGGAGCAAGTCCGGCTCGCCGTAAAAATGTTCGGCAAACCGGTCGCCGAGCAGATCTATCTGGGTAGGGGCAAGCAGTTTATGCCCCAGCGAAATACTTGCAGTCTGGGTAATGGACAGGGAGTCTTCGCGCGGGTATTCGACCCATGTGACCGAGTCGGCACGAAGGTCGGTGTAGCGCACAACCACGTCACGCGACAGGCTGAAGGGTTGCCCGAGCAAAGAGAAATAGGTCATGTCGGCAGCTGGAATACTCAGACGGGTATTCTCGCAGTCCAACAGGGCAGTCATACGCAGCCCTGCCATACGATGTGCCGAATAGTCGAACACGGCAAAGGTGTCACGCCGCGTGCCGACAACGACCAAGTAGGTGGCTCCGTCTCGCGGAGCAATAAAGGTGTTGGTGGAAGCACTGACGGGCTCAGTCAGGTCAGGATACTCATACCAGTCAGCCAATTCAATAGTTGTGAAGGCGGCGTCAGCAATTTTCTCAAACACATAGACACACCTGACACCGTCCTGTTGTTCCAATACATAGGGTGCCCGACCATAGGAGTCGGGACGAACAAGGCTCTCCGCATCCATGCCGAGAGGCAGGATGCAGAGAGCGATAAGAAGAATATTCAGCAGTTTGATATTCATTTGTTCACTTGGAAACGAGTATTGCCGTTCTGGAAGAAGTCCACAATCTGGTTGGCGGCAGCGATGCCGGCATTGATATTGGCTTCAGCCGTTTGGGCACCCATTTTCTTGGGAGTAGCGAAGTAGCGACCTGCGAACAGTTCGTTCATCTTCTCGTTGGCAGCCGGCATAATGTCGGTTACATAACGGAAGTCGCTGCGCTCTTGCATCAGGCGGATAAGTTCCTCCTCGTTGATGACCTCTTTGCGCGCCGTATTAACCAACAGGGCAGGAGCGGGCATATTGGAGAGGAGCGCATAGTTGATGGACTGCTTGGTCTCAGCCGTAGCCGGGATATGGAGGCTGATGATATGGCAGGCAGTTGCGATAGAGTTCTTCTGCGCTGTGAACGGGTGTTACGTTAGCATCGATCATAGCCTGATCGGGGCAGTAAGCATCATATGCATACACTTCCATGCCAAAGCCTTGGGCGATGCGAGCCACGTTGCGACCCACGTTACCGAAGGCGTGGATACCGAGTTTCTTGCCCTTCAACTCCGTTCCGCTGGTGCCGTTGTAGAGGTTACGAACGGCATAAACCATCAGACCGAGTGCCAATTCAGCCACAGCGTTCGAGTTCTGACCCGGGGTATTCATTGCCACTACTTTGTGAGCCGTAGCGGCGGCAAGGTCGATATTGTCATAACCGGCACCGGCGCGAACCACGATCTTGAGGTTCTTGGCGGCGGCGAGTACTTCCT
>CAMOHN010000055.1 GCA_946615455.1 uncultured Bacteroidales bacterium | reverse complement strand
CTTATGTACGCCGGCTCGCTGGGGCAGATGTTAACCGTCGGCGTGGGACTGAAACCCGTCATGTCGTTCTATGAGTCGTACAATTCGTTTGCCCTGGGTGCCGATATCGGCGGGCACTTTCATACCCGCGACTCGCTTTTTCAGATCGGTCTGACCCTGCGCAACATCGGTTGGCAACTGAAAGGCTTGTATAGCAACGAAGGCGGACAGCACCGTGAGCAACTGCCTCTTAATCTCGAATTGGGGCTCAGCTACCGCTTCCGCCATGCTCCCATCCGATTGGGTATGACTATGCACAACCTGCAACGCTGGCAGTTGAACTATGAGCGAACCAATCTCCCTGCCGCTGAACTGGCTGCCATCAAATGGTATGACATGCTGTTCAGACACACCATCTTCTTTATTGATATATGCCCCAAAAGTGAGAAGTTCTATCTCACCCTGAGCTACAACCACCGTCATCGTGCCGAAATGCAGCTCAAAGACCAGCGTAGTCTTGCCGGACTGGCCATTGGTGCCGGTGTGAAAATCAAGATGGTGCGTCTTGGCTTTGCTTTTAGCCAATACACCAAGGGCAATTTCACCTACCAAGCATCTTTGGGTTTAGACATCCGTCAGTTCAAGTAATCAAACTTCTTCAGTATGAAACGAATCATTGTGGCTATTGACGGTCATTCCGGTTGCGGCAAGTCCACTATCGCCAAGCAGTTGGCAGGCTATGCCGGCTATCGTTATATAGACACCGGTGCCATGTATCGCGCCGTAGCACTCTATGCTATGGAGCACGGACTGGACACCGAAGAGCAAATCATCTCGGCTCTGCCCGACATCCGCATAGTTTTTCAGCGAACGGACGACGGCAGCCAACATACACTGCTCAATGGACAAGATGTGGAAGCGCGCATACGCACGCTGGAGGTGGGCAATCGCGCGTCACAGGTGTCGCCCATTCGTCAAGTCCGTCAGTTTCTTGTCGAACAACAACAAGCCATGGGGCAGGACAAAGGCATAGTCATGGACGGACGCGATATAGGGACAGTCGTTTTTCCTGATGCCGAACTGAAATTGTTTGTCACCGCCACGCCCGAAGTAAGGGCACAACGACGGTACGACGAACTCACTGCCAAAGGCGAACATCCATGCTATGAAGATGTTCTTGCCGATGTGCTTGACCGTGACTATCGTGACACACACCGTCAAGAGAGTCCCCTTCGTCAAGCCGCTGATGCCGTGGTGGTGGACAACTCAAACATGACTCGCGAGCAACAGGCTGAATATATTTTCCGACTATTCGATGACCGTATCCGTTGACCAACACAGTGGTTTCTGTTTTGGAGTGACAGGGGCTATCCGCACAGCCGAAGCCCAACTCCGTCAAGGACAATTGTTCTGTTTAGGGGATATTGTGCACAACGGGCAAGAAGTCGAACGCTTGGAACTGATGGGATTGCAAACCATCGACTATGATGCCTTGCGTTCCCTTCGTGGCGGTCGCGTACTGCTCCGTGCACACGGCGAACCGCCTTCCACCTATCATATAGCCGAAGCCAACGAGATTGAGATTATTGATGCCACCTGTCCTGTTGTCAAACGCCTACAACAGCGCATCCGCCAGACCTATGAGGCACATCCTGACGCACAGATCGTCATCTTTGGCAAAGTGGGACATGCCGAGGTCATCGGACTGAAAGGACAGACACACGACACGGCACTGGTCATTGAGACGGAAAACGACCTCGAACAGATAGATTTCAGCCGTCCTGTGTTCCTCTTCTCACAAACGACCAAGTCGGTGGAAGCATTTCGCGCCATCATAGCTGGTATTGAGCAACGGCGCAGCCGGTTAGCTGGGCCGCTGCCTGTATTTGAGTGGCACGACACCATCTGTCGCAACGTGGCAGGCAGAGTAGACCGTCTCAAAGAATTTGCGCGGCAACAAGATATCGTCTTCTTTGTGGGAGGCGAGAAATCGTCCAATGCTAAGGTGCTCTTTGCCCATTGTTGTGAAGCCAATCCCGGTACGCTGTTCATCACCTCGCCCGACGAGGTCAGCCGCAACATGCTACCTAAAGACCTCACTGACCTCAAAGTGGGGGTATGCGGTGCCACATCCACCCCATTGTGGCTACTGGAACAAGTCAAGCAGACACTTGAAGAAATAGACACATCTTCGAATCGTTGAACCTTCAAATATATGAACCATTATGGAATACAAAATCAAAACAGTGGGTGTTCTCACCTCTGGAGGTGATGCCCCCGGTATGAATGCAGCCGTTCGTGCCGTGACCCGTGCCGCGCTGAGCAATCAGATGCGTGTCAAAGCCATCTATCGCGGCTACAAAGGCTTGATGGATGGCGAAGTGGCAGAGTTTACCAGCCAAGATGTCAGCGGTATCATCCAGCGTGGCGGCACCATTCTCAAGTCGGCTCGCAGCGAAGAGTTCCGCACACCCGAAGGGCGCAAGCGTGCCTACGAGACCATCCAACGCGAACAAATCGATGCCCTCATCGTCATCGGTGGTGACGGCACATTCACCGGAGCGCGCATTCTTGCACAAGAATACAACATTCCCATCATAGGCATTCCCGGCACCATTGACAACGACCTTTGGGGCACGGATGCCACCATCGGTTATGACACAGCCCTGAACACGATCATGGACTGTGTGGACAAATTGCGTGACACAGCCACCAGCCACGAGCGTGTCTTTCTGGTAGAGGTCATGGGGCGTGATGCCGGTTTTCTGACCCTCAATGCCGCTGTAGCAGCCGGTGCTGAGGCAGCCGTCATACCCGAACGTGCCACCGTTGCCGAACAAATCGAAGCCGCCATTGGTCATGGTCGCCGCAAGTCAAAGAACAGCAGTATCGTGCTTGTGCAAGAACATGCTGTCGAAGGCGGCGCACTTGCCGTGCAAAAAGAGATTGAGCAGAACAACCCTGAATACAATGTCCGCACCACCATTCTGGGACACCTGCAACGCGGTGGTCGTCCCACTGCCAAAGACCGTATCCTTGCCTCACGCATGGGCTGTGCCGCCATTCAAGCTCTCTTGGACGAGCAACGCAGCATTATGGTAGGCGTGCAAAACGATGAGATTGTCTATATTCCCCTCTCACGCGCCATACGCTACAAGAAAGATGTCAAAGCCGACACATGGCAGGCTATGCAGATTCTCAGTATCTAAACCAAGATGATCTATTTTGCATGTGATTATCAGGAGGGCTGCGCACCGGAAATCCTCAAACGCCTTGCACAGACCAACATGGAGCAGACCGTCGGCTACGGATTGGATCCGTATTCCCTGCAAGCCAAACGGCAGATAGCCGTTCTGTGCGGACTGCAACGCCAGAAAGACGCTGCTCCCTTATGGCGAGAGGCGGAAACAGCCGGAACGGTGCATTTCCTGGTGGGCGGAACACAGACCAATGACATAGTCATTCGTGCCCTACTCCGCCCCCATCAAGGGGTGATAGCCGCACAATCGGGGCATGTCAATGTACACGAGACGGGAGCCATTGAGCACAGCGGGCACAAGGTAATCGCTTTGTCTTCCTATGATGGCAAACTCACTGCCGCACAGATACAAAACGCTATTCTGCACCACCTCTATGACCCCAATATCGAGCACTGCGTACAACCCGGCATGGTTTATCTGAGTTTCCCAACCGAAACAGGGTTGCTCTACACAAAAAATGAGTTGGAAACCATCAGTACGATCTGCCGCCAATACAGCCTGCCACTCTATATAGACGGTGCACGCTTGGGATATGGGCTTAGTTCGCCCGCTTGCGACCTTACCCTACAGGACATTGCACGGCTGACCGACCTGTTCTATATCGGTGGCACCAAGCAAGGAGCCTTGTTCGGCGAAGCATTGGTGATTACCAACCCGCTGTATCGTAGGGACTTCCGATACCTTATCAAACAAGGCGGAGCCATGCTGGCAAAGGGACGGTTGCTCGGACTGCAGTTCCTCACCCTCTTCGGGAAGAACAAACTCTACCAGCGCCTATCCTCTCATGCCATTGGGCAGGCCATGCGAATCCGTGAGGCACTATTGGACAAACACTATGAACTGGCCTATGACAGTTACACCAACCAGCAGTTTGCCCTCATGACACCCGAGCAGTATGAAGCCTTGAGCAAAGACTTTGTTTTGGATGAAGGCGAACATACGCCTGACGGACGCCTCATTGTGCGAATCTGCACCTGCTGGGCAACGCGCGAAGAGAATGTGACCAAACTCATTGATGCACTATGAAAGGACTCTATACCATACTGCTGCTCATCTGCTCCAATGTATTCATGACCTTGGCATGGTACGGGCACCTGAAAATGGGCGAGATGAAATGGTTTCAACACCTGCCGCTGATTGCTGTCATTGCATTGTCGTGGGGCATTGCTTTCTTTGAATACTGCCTGCAAGTGCCCGCCAACCGCCTCGGATTTGACGGCAACGGCGGTCCCTTCAATCTTATGCAACTCAAGATCCTGCAAGAGGTCATCACCCTGACCGTATTCGTTGTTTTTTCCGTAGTGGCATTCCACATGCCCATTAAGTGGAATCACATCGTGGCGGCAGCACTGATGATACTGGCAGTGTATTTTGTGTTTAAGATGTAAAGAGTCTTAAAGCAGAGCAGTAAGCGCCTCGTAATACTTAGGCGATACGGGAATAGCCTTTTGATTGGGGGTGGTCAGTTCAGCGCTGATCATCCCTTCTTTATCTTTCCGCAGCACTTTCACATGCACAGGGTTGATGTAATAACTGCGCTGACAGCGCACTATACCATGCTTTTGCAACAACCCTTCCAGTGCCACCATGGACGAACGCAAGGTGTATTCACGAATTTTGTCACCGTCCTTATAATGAATGATGACATAGTTTTCCTTAGCCTCTATGTAGAGCACGGCAGACGATGCGATAAGCAGTTTGACCTGTTTCTGTGTATTACGGAAACGCATAAGCGAATCGTCATCCACCTCCGCCAACTCACGCTGCCCCATCTCACGCCATAGCCATCCCGCCATCAGGTAAGGATAGATCAGCACAGCGGTCAGCATCATGATACAACCTCCGGCTACGCCATAATAGGTATATTGCCCGTGATACATCAACGTCATATACAGAGCCGTAAACAAGCCCATGGCCACAACCTCCCCTGCCTGCCAACCTATCCACCCTCTCTTAGTCAGCGACCAACGATGTGCCGTCACCGCCATCAAAACGCGAGAGAGAATCATCACACCTAACAAGATGCAACTCACTATCGTCACATTGAACGAAAGCATGCCCTTGCCCATATCGAAGAAGGCAACAGCACGCTCGGGGCGATAAAGAATCATAAAAACCAAAAAGAATGTCGGTATGAGGAGTATATAACTCATCACACAACTCAGTCTGGTATAAACCATCGGAACCAGTGTCTCTTGTGTCATAATCGTATCATTTTTATTTCCCCATTTCTCTAGCTACAAAACACGTGCCATCCGTCACTTATACTGGTGTGACTAAATTAGTTTTATGTTATTTTAGTCACAAAATAGCATATTTTGTCATCATATTTGCGATTTGTCAGTTATTTACTCGTTTTAGTCACCCGCTTTTGTCCTCTGTTGCAAGTCGGCATACTTTTGCGCCGTCAAACACGAAAAACGACTTTACTTTTTAATAATGGATATGGATATGTTAGCAGGATTTGGTGATTCTATTATGAAAGGTGTGGTGCTTCGCCGCCTTCGCGAAGACGGTAAGCCCGAGTATGAACTCACAGCCCAATCGCTCATTGAGCGGTGTGCACAGCGTTTGGGGGTGACGGCTGCCAATTATGCCCGCTTCGGCTGCACAGCATCGGTGGGCGAGAAGATGGTCGAACGCTATGAGGACCGACTGCAGACCGGACAGAACGTGCTACTCTGTTATGGAGGCAACGACAGCGACTATGACTGGCAATCCATAGCTGAGCAGCCCCACTCGGCACATGAGCCTAAGACGGTTTTAACAGACTTTATTGAAGCCTACAAGCGAATGATTGAGCGCATCCGGCACAAAGGTGCTACGCCGTTCATCATGTCCTTGCCTCCCATGGATGCCAACCGCTATTTCGAATTTGTCACGCGCAACCTGACAGAGCTGCAGCGAGGCAATGTGCTGGCATGGCTCAATGGTACAACCGACAGGATCATAGCCGGGCACGAACTATACAACCAAACCGTAAGACAGATAGCTGCTGATCAGGGTGTTTGTCTCCTAGACGGTTCATTGCATATTGGAGCCGGTCAATCGGCATCGGATTATCTTTGTGCTGACGGCATTCACCCCAATGATGCCGGACTGACCCTACTGGCAGACTCGTTGGCGGGACAACTGCGCGCGCTGGTGGCTTAGTCCACCGTAGAGGTCAGGCAGCCGTCTGCCAAATGGGTCTTAATGGTCTGTCCCTTGGCAACCTGTCCGACCGAGCGCAGCACCCGACCATCGACCGTGGAGAGCGAATAGCCCATACGGAAAATACGCTCGGGTGAACACAACTGCAACCGATGCCGCAGCATCTCAATCTTGTGACGGCGGATGAGCACCTGCTTGTCCGCCGTCTGCTGTAAACGCAGACGGAGCCGTTCTACCCGCTCGGCTTGTGCCTGTACTAATTGGAGGAGATAGTCAGCCACCGCTGTTGGTGTTTTCAATGGCATAAAAACCACTTGGTCAGTCACACTCACATCCTTGGTATGTCCGATGCCGGAGAGCACGGGCAGCGGGGACAATGCACAGGCAGCCGCCAC
>CAMOHN010000054.1 GCA_946615455.1 uncultured Bacteroidales bacterium | reverse complement strand
CGGTTGTCTCATTGGTATCTATGAGCAGCACATCGCTACGAAGCAACTGATAGCGGATGCCGTCACGAGTTTGTACCAGCAGCAGCTCATCGGTTTGCGCCACGATGGTGCCGACCAACTGTTTGCCTGTTTTCAAGGTGAAGCGTTCCGCTGAGAGGGGGTGGCAGAGCAACACAAGTAGATATATAAGGAAAAGACGGTGCCGCATAGGGGTTAGGAATATCGTTCAACCAGTTCATAATCAATCTGCCGCAACAAGGCATCGGCTCTGACCACTTTAACACGCACGCGGTCACCGAGGGTGAGGACGATGCTGTTGCCTTTGCCTTTTTCATGTTTGGATGGGTGGACACGAAGGCAGCAGTTCTTTTCGTCGTAGTCCAGAAAACGACCGGGGTAGAGTGTGCGGATGTGAATCAGTCCGTCGCAGTGGCTCTCGTTGAGAGTGACGAACAGTCCGAAGTCGGTCACGCCGGATATATAGCCATCGTACTCTTCGCCTATGTGTCGGGCAATCCAGCGGGCTTGCATCTGCTTGATGGCATCGCGTTCGGCAACGGTGGCAGCTTGTTCCTGTTCCGAGCAGTGCCGGCAGGCTTCTTTTAAGTCGTCGCAGCCTATGCGGTGTCGCTCGCCCAACAGGTAGCGGCTAACCAGACGGTGAACTATCATATCCGGGTAGCGGCGAATGGGCGATGTGAAGTGGGTGTAATAGTCAAAAGCCAGTCCATAGTGTCCGATGTTGTCGGGCGAATAAACCGCCTTTGCCATGGCGCGGACGGTCAGCATGTCCAGCGTGCTTTGCGGCAAGTTGTCCCCCATGCGTTTCTTGAAGCGGGTGAGGGTCTCCAACTTCTCTTCATTGGGTTTGTCGTGTACCCGATAGACCATCGGTTTGCCCGTCCGGCTCATCTGTTCGGCAACCGTGCGGTTGGCAAGCAACATGAATTCTTCGATGAGGTGATTGGCGGGGATGGGAGCAGTAAAATAGACATCGGTCGGTTCGCCCGACTCGTCCATGACAAAGTGTATCTCGTCCTGCTCAATGTCCAATGCGCCGTTGCGCATACGCTGTGATCGAAGACGCAATGCCATCTGATGGAGCCGTTGCAGAGCCTCGGCTAACGGGTTATTGTCTTCGGGAGCGTCTATATGTTGTTGAGCCTGCTCGTAGGTGAGGCGGTAGTTGGAACGGATGACCGTGCGGCACACTTTGGCGCGGAGCACCTCGGCTTCGCCATTCATGGTGAAAACAACGGACATGCAGAGTTTGTCCTCATCGGGACGGAGCGAGCACAAGAAATTGCTCAACCGCTCGGGCAGCATCGGATCGACATGGTCGGGATAATAGACGCTGGTGCCCTTGTCATAGGCCTGTTTGTCATCCTCGTCCCCGGGGGTGACATAGTGTGTCACATCGGCTATGTGCACACCGATACGGAACAAACCTTCCGGCAGTGACTCAAACGACAATGCATCGTCAAAGTCCTTTGCCTGAGCCGGATCGATGGTGAAAGTCAGTACATCACGGAAGTCCCGACGACGGAGTATTTCTGCTGCAGAAATCATATTTCGCCGCAAATGTACAGATAAATTTGGGTGTAACCAATTTTTCGCCTACCTTTGTCGCGTTTTTTTTGCAAAAAAGATAATCCCTACATATATACATTCTATTTTTTTATGACTAAAATTAAAGTTAGTAGTGCCAATCAACCTGTATGGAAAGAGGTGATGGTACATGCCAACCTGCCCGAGAGTTTGAAGAAACTGCAAGAGATTGCCTATAACCTGTGGTGGGTTTGGAATAGTGATGCCAAGAATATATTCCGTTATATTGACTTGGAAGCATGGCATCGCGCCCAGTCGAATCCCGTTATGTTGCTCAACATCATCGGCTATGACAAGATGATGGAACTGGCGGCCGACAAACATTTCATGGAACAATTAGACAACACTTACGCCGCTTTTCGCGCATACATGGACACCCCGTGCGACAAGAAAAAGCCCAGTGTTGCCTATTTTTCTATGGAGTATGGTCTGACCCATATCCTCAAGATTTATTCCGGTGGTTTGGGCATTCTAGCAGGCGACTACCTCAAAGAGGCGAGCGACTGCAATGTGGATATGACTGCCATCGGTTTCCTCTATCGTTACGGCTATTTCACGCAGAAACTGTCGCCGGACGGTCAGCAGATTGCTGACTATGAGGCGCAGAACTTCAACAACCTGCCTCTTGAACAGGTCAAAGATAAGGACGGACAACCCATGATTATTGATGTGCCCTATCCCGAGCGCATGGTGCATGCCTATTTGTGGCGTGTGGCAGTCGGTCGTATCAACCTCTATCTGCTGGACACGGACAACGAACTCAACTCTGAGTGGGACCGCCAGATAACCCACCAACTCTATGGAGGCGACTGGGAGAACCGAATCAAACAGGAGATTCTGCTGGGTATTGGCGGTATGTTGGCCCTCAAGAAACTGGGTATCAAGAAAGATGTCTATCATTGCAACGAAGGTCATGCCGCACTGATGAGTCTGCAACGACTGGTGGACTTGGTCAACGAAGAGCACCTCTCGTTCAACGAGGCGTTGGAAGTAGTTCGCGCCGGCGGTCTCTACACTTGCCACACTCCCGTACCTGCCGGCCATGACTATTTTGAGGAAGGCTTGTTCTACAAGTACATGAGTGAGTATGCCCCCAAACTGGGTATCGAGTGGAAAGACCTCATCGGGCTGGGACGACAGAACCCTGATGATAACAACGAGAAATTTTCTATGTCTGTCTTTGCCCTCAACACCTGTCAGGAGGCTAACGGCGTAAGTTGGCTTCACGGCGAGGTGAGCAAGAAAATGTTTGCTCCCATCTGGAAAGGCTATTTCCCCGAAGAGTTGCATGTGGATTATGTGACCAACGGTGTGCACATGCCCACCTGGGCTGCCAGCGAGTGGAAAGCTCTCTATAAACGCACATTCCCTAAAGAGTGGTGGTTTGACCAGTCCAATCCTGAGATGTGGCGTGCCTATAAAGACCTGCCCGATGAAGTGGTTTGGAATACTCGAATGAACCTGAAAATCAAACTGATTGAGTACATTCGTGAGCAGTTCCGCGAGGATTGGATGAAGAGCCAGGTCGACCCCGCCCGCATTGTCAAGGCTGTCAATGCCATGAAAGCCAACAACCTGATTATCGGTTTTGGTCGCCGTTTTGCCACTTACAAGCGCGCCTACCTGCTCTTCAATGATTTGGAGCGATTGAGCAAACTGGTTAACAATCCTGAGTACCCCGTGCAATTCCTCTTCACGGGTAAGGCACATCCCGCAGATGGTGCAGGGCAAGGGCTGATCAAACGCATCATCGAGGTGAGCCGTATGCCCGAGTTCATGGGTAAGATCATCTTCCTTGAGAACTACGATATGCGTCTTGCCAAGCGTCTTGTCAGCGGTGTGGATATATGGCTCAACACACCTACCCGTCCGTTGGAAGCCAGTGGTACCAGTGGTGAGAAAGCCCAGATGAACGGTGTGCTCAACTTCTCCGTGCTGGACGGATGGTGGCTGGAAGGCTATGTACCCGGTGCCGGATGGGCTCTGACCGAGAAACGCACCTATGAGAACCAAGCACACCAAGACCAGTTGGATGCCGCCACCATCTATCAGATGCTGGAGAACGAGATCATACCCATGTATTACGACAAAAATGATAAAGGGTATTCGCCGCGCTGGATTCAGACCATCAAAAAGTCGATGACCGAAATCACACCTCGCTTTACGACCAAGCGTATGATGGACGACTATTTTGCCAAGTTCTACAACAAACTGGCTCGCCGTCATGCGCTCATGGTGGCCGACAACTATAAGATGGCTCGTCAGCTGACTCTCTGGAAGGAGAACATTGCCGCCCATTGGGACGAGATTGAGGTGCTTCGTATTGAAGGCGAAGACTTGCAGCGTCAGCCCAAGGTGGGTGAATGTCATCGCGTGGAAGTGGAGATTGATACACACGACCTCAACGATACCGGCATTGGCATTGAGTTGGTAGCCATCCGCACCTCGATGCACAACAACGACAAGTTGTATGCTGTCCGTCCCTTGGAACTGGTGGCAACCGATGGTTCACGAATGACCTTCCGTTTAGAGGACCGCTATGACTATGCCGGAGGTATGAAGTTCGGCTTGCGTATGTATCCCAAGAACGACCTTTTGCCTCACCGTATGGACTTTGCCTACGTCCGCTGGATTGGGTAGAAGTAGGTTTTGATAAAACAGCGGGGAATGGCTTTTGTTTAGACCATTCCCCGTTTTTTTTATGTTCAGACTTCCTATGTCAGGAACGTTGTACGCGGAAATAGAGTGCAATGCCGATAGCAAGGAAGAGGAAATTGGGCACCCAGACTGCCATGAAAGGTGATAGTACCCCATTGACGGAGAAGGTGGTGGAGACGGTGGAGAAGAGGATGTAGAGCGCACTGAGTGTGATGCCGATGCCGAGGTTCTTTCCCATACCGCCGCGCACTTTGCGGCAACTCATGGTAAAGCCCAACAGTGTCATGATGAACGCTCCGATGGGCGAAGCGAATCGTTTCCACCACTCGGTCTCGAAGGCTTGCAGGTTGCCCGAACCGCGTTGGCGCTGGCGCTCCATATAGGCTTTCAGTTCGGGGTTGGTCATGTGCTGGGCATCCATGGCTGTGACAAACAGCTCGTCGGGTAGCAGGGCGATGGTTGTATCCAAGCGCGAACCGCGGGTGAGTGTTTCGTTCAGCCCATTGAAGTCACGCTTGATATAGTCGGTCATGTGCCAGTGGTAAAGCGAATCGTACTGGATGCGTTGGGCTGTGAGACGCATGGTCAGGGTCTTGCCCTCGAAATGCTCTAATGAAGCGCGAAACCCCAGTTGTTTATTGCGTTGGAAATTCTCGATATATAGGATCGTTCCGGGTTGAACCTCCATTTGCACATTGCGGGCGTTCTCCTGCGAGAAGCGCTCGATGTATTTGTCTTGGAAGGTTAGCAAATGGCCTGATGCCGGAGGAATAATCCACCCCGCCAACACAAAGAGCATGACAAAGAGAAAAGTGGCGGCAATCAGATACGGGCGCAGCAGACGCTTCATGCTGATGCCCGAGGCAAGCATAGCGATAATCTCGCTGTTGCCTGCCAGTTTGCTGGTGAAGAAGATGACGGATATGAAGATGAACAGGGGGCTGAACATGTTCATATAGTAGGGTATGAAGTGGATATAATACTCCATGATGACCTCTTTGGCTGTGAGTTGGTACTCATAGAAGTCGTCCATCTTTTCGGTCAGGTCAAAGGCTATGCCTATGCTCAGGATGAGGATGATGGAGAAGAAGAAAGTGCCGAGGAACTTCCCTATGATATAGCGGTCTATGCGTGTGAGCGGGCTTTTCATAGTCGCTGTTGTAGTTGTGGAACCAGTGCGTCTTTCCAAGTCTTGAAGTCACCGGCAAGTATGTGTTGCCTTGCCATGGTGACGAGGTGCAGATAGAAGGTGAGGTTGTGCAGACTCAATATTTGCAGTCCTAACCCCTCTTTGGCTTGCACGAGGTGGCGCACATAGGCTCGCGAATAGTCGTGATCGACAAAGCATGTGCCGTCCGGATCCAGTTCGGTAAAGTCGTCCGCCCACTTGAGGTTGCGCATGTTCATGACACCGTTGATGGTGAAAATCATGCCGTTGCGTCCGTTTCGGGTAGGCATGACGCAGTCGAACATGTCCACACCGCGCTCGATGGCTTCAAGGATATTCCACGGCGTGCCCACGCCCATGAGGTAGCGGGGTTTGTTTTGGGGTAGGATATCATTGACCACCTCAATCATGTCATACATCTTTTCGGTGGGTTCTCCCACGGCCAGTCCGCCTATGGCATAGCCGTCACGGTCCAGATCACGTAGTCTTTTGGCTGCTTCTTGCCTAAGATCCGGATAGACACAGCCTTGAACAATGGGGAAGAGGTGTTGTCGGTAGTCATAGAGGTCGGGTGTAGAATCAAAGCGTTGTATGCAGCGGTCTAACCAGCGGTGTGTTCGCTCCATGCTGGCTTTGGCATAGGCTCGGTCGGCAGTGCCGGGGCAGCACTCGTCGAAAGCCATCATGATGTCTGCGCCGATGAGTCGTTCGATGTCCATGACGCTCTCCGGTGTGAAAAAGAGTTTGCGTCCGTCAATGTGTGACGAAAAATGTACACCCTCTTCGGTCATTTTTCTCAATTCGGTCAGAGAGAAGACCTGATAACCTCCGGAGTCGGTCAGGATGGGGCGGTTCCACTTCTCGAAGCGGTGCAGTCCGCCTGCTTTGTAGAGGATGTCTGTACCCGGTCTGAGGTAGAGATGGTAGGTGTTGCCCAAGATGATTTGGGCATGGATGTCGTCGCGAAGTTCGTGCTGGTGGATACACTTGACTGTTCCGTCGGTACCCACGGGCATGAAGATGGGGGTCAAGATGTCTCCGTGGTCGGTGTGTACGACACCTGCGCGTGCTTGGCTATGCGGGTCGGTATGTTGCAGGTCGAAAAACACGGCAGGTCACAGGCGGTTGTCGGTCGGGAAAACGATGGCAGGCCGGAAGGCGGTTTGCTCTTCGGGTGTCATGAGGGCGTATGCCATGATGATGACGATGTCGCCCTTGTGCATGAGGTGTGCAGCGGCTCCGTTCATACAGATGCAGCCGCTGCCGCGTTTGCCGGGGATGGCATAGGTCTCAAGACGGGCACCATTGGTCACATCAACCACACTCACTTTCTCGCCCGTCACAATGCGGGCTGCGTCCATCAGGTCTTCGTCG
>CAMOHN010000053.1 GCA_946615455.1 uncultured Bacteroidales bacterium | reverse complement strand
TCGGCGAAGCCGTCTGTGCCGACAGCGTCAGCCCGCCGGCTATCAGGAGAAGAAAGAATAAATTCAGTCGTTTCATAGTGTTTGGTTCTCTAAGTTGTTGATTAGTGCGGCTGTTCGTTCGTAGAGTTGTTCCATTGCCCCTTCGGCTGCGGGAGCATAGCGTGCTTGCTCTGCCACTGACAGAACGGCTCTAACTTCGCCAATCAAGTCCTCGCCGACTTGCTTGTCGCGCAAGATAGAAGCGATGTTCTCTTTATTGAGGTCGGCTGTAGGTATGTTCAGTCGGTCGCTCAAGTAAGTCCATGCAGCGCGCTCAATGGCTTCGTAGAAGGCTTGTCGGTTGTTGGTGTCCATAGCTTGTTTAGCTTCGCGTAGGCGTTTCTGCGCCACTTTGTTGGCGTGTTTATAACGCATACGGACACGGTCTGCGTTCTCGCGAATGCGTTTGCGGAACACGATAAACAGCACCAGTGCCAACAGCAACGGAAGCAGATAGCACAACCAGTGCTCAACCGACCCGAACCGAATACTCATCGGTTGCTCTTTGGGTGCACCCAAAGAACCGGTTTGAATATATCGTATGTCGGTACCCAGTTGGCGTATGTCCTCTTTGGCTGTATAGTGCTGCACTACGGTGCCGGACTGTTCGTCTTGTTCTCCGCGGGCTATGTTCAGCGTCCAGCCTCCAACGGTCAGGGTCTTGTATTGCTCTTCGGCTGTGTCATAGTAGGAGAAAGTGACGGGTGGGATGGTGTATTGTCCGGCTGCACGGGGAATGGCAAGATACTCAATCTCGCGTGTGCCGCTCACACCACGGTCGGTGGTTTTGAGTTTGTTGGTCACCTTCGGGTCGTAGGCTTCAAAGCCCTCCGGCCAGTCCACAGCGGGCGTCTTAACCAGTTTCATATTGCCCGAACCGCGCAAGGTAAGGCGGATGGTCACTGCCTCGTTGGTTTGCAATTCTTGTGACGATATATCTCCTGTCAGTTGGAATTGTCCCACGCCGCCTGAGAAAACAGCTGGTTTGCCTGTAGGCAAGGCATCCACATGAATAGTCACACCCGGAGCGGTCAGTGTGCGGGTCACATTGGTATATGAGCCAAAGAAATCGTCGAAGATGGATCGTACCTGTTGACGCACTTGAACGCGCAACACAGCTTCGAACGAGGCAGGGTCAATGGTTATGTCACCGCTATGCTGCGGAAAGAGTAGGGTACGATAGAGCACGGCAGTTTGGTAGTTACGCCCATTGTAGTGCTCCAACTCGGTTTGAATCTCACCTTGCTCGGGCTCTTGCTTGAGAAAACCCTTGAACTCGGGCAAGCGGGTGTTGTTGGTCAGTTGAGCCACGTCCACACCAGCAAAATAGAGCTTGTAACTCAGCAATAGTGCCTCTTGTTCTTTGACTCGGGTCTTGCTCACAATGGTGCGAATGAAGATGTTCTCTCCTGTCGTCTGTGTTGAGCCTTGCTCGGTGTTTTGGTTGTTCAGCCCGTTGTTACTTTGGCTCGACGAGTTGCCGCGGGGGTTGTTGGAGTTGCCGTTGGCAGTCGGTTGGTCGGCAGGCAATACCTCGATACGCACGCCGTTGGACGTATATTCGTCGCCGTCCACACGGATGGTGGCAGGTTGCAGCGAATAAGTGCCCGGCTCTATACCCATCAGCGTATAGGTATAGGTTAGCGTGAACGATGATGTGCGCTTGCCGTTGACAAACGAGGTGGACGACGACTGCGAGGTGTAGGGACCGGCAATAAAGTCAAATCCGGCAAAATCGGGTGCCTGCAGGTCGCGGGCACGCTTGTTCACCGTATAGCGCAAACTGAAAGGCTTGCCTACGATGACTTGCTGTGGCGCTTCGGCACGAAAAACAACCTCTTCTGCCATAGCACTCAATGGCAGAAGGAGGGTCAGTAGGGCGAATAAGTATTTCTTCATAACACAATGGGATTACCAGTCTTTTTCAACGCGTTTTTTGCGGCCGCCTTTTTGTTGCTGCACTTTCTCTTGGGTGGCTTGCTCGTCCTGTTCAAGGGCTTGCAGGATTTGCTCGGCGGTCTCTTTATCCATTTGGTCTTGTGGCTCGGCAGGTTCAGTCTGTTGTTCTTCGGCTTGCTGCTCCTCTGCCTGTTGTTGCTCTTGCTCTTGTTGTTGGTTTTGCTGTTGCTCCTGTTGTTGCTGTTGTTCTTGTTGCTGTTGCTGATTTTGTTGCTGCTGTTGTTGTTCAAGCATTTGCATGGCTTTTACCAGATTATAGCGTGTCTCATCATCCGTCGGATTGAGACGCAGCGACTGCTTGTAAGCCTCGATGGCTTTGTCAAACTGTTGCTGACCGAACAGGGCATTGCCCAAATTGTGCATCGAGCGGGCAAGGCGTTCGTTTCCTTTTTCTTTGTTCTTGTTGCTCAAGGTGGCTGCCAACTGGTATTGCTCGGCGGCTTCGGCGTACTTCTCTTGGCGGAATAGGGCATTGCCAAGGTTGTAATGTGCCTCATAGGAATTGTTGTCCTTTTCCAAGGCTCGGCGGTAGTCCACCTCCGCCTCTTGATATTGCTCCTTGTCGTATTGGCGGTTGCCGTGCTTGATGTTGGATGCCTCTTTCTGTCCGTAAAGCAGCATCGGAATGAGGGTCAGTAAAAGGCCAATGGCTCGGTATAGGGTTTTCATGATTGTCGTTCGTTAAAGATGTCCAACTTGTTCAAGGTGCGGTTCTTGCGGCTCATGAGGAAGAAATCAATGAGCAACAGCAATAAGGCTGCCAGCACAAACGATTGATATTGTTCCTGATAGTCAGTATAGCGTTGAGTCTCGAGTTCAGCAGTGGCGATGTTGCTCAACTCTTTGTCCAAGGTGCGTAGGGCTGTGTTGGTGTTGTCGCAGCGCACATAGATGCCGTTGCCGGCTTTTGCCACCTCGTTGGCAATCTGTTCGTTCAGCCGTGACACCACTACTTGTCCCTGCCGGTCTTTGCGGAATGTTCCTGTGCCCGGTATGGGAATGGGGGCTCCGTCGGGTTTACCCACGCCGATGACGAACACCCGTATGCCTTTCTCGGCGGCTTCGCGGGCAGCGGCTTGAGCATCGTCCTCATGGTTCTCGGCATCGGTGATGAGGATGATGGCGCGTCCGGCTTCGCTCTGTTCGCTGCCGAAACTGCGCACGGCGGTGCGGATGGCTGCTCCAATGGCTGTGCCTTGGGTCGGGATAAGGTCGGGCGTGATGTTGCCAAGGAACATCTTGGCACTCACATAGTCACAGGTGATGGGTAGCTGGGTATATGCCTCGCCGGCAAAGACTACCAACCCCACCTTGTCGTCCGTCATCTTGTCAATCAGACGGCTGAGCAACTGCTTGGAGCGGTCTAAACGGTTGGGAGCCACATCTTCGGCCAGCATAGAGTTACTGATGTCCAGTGCTATCATCACCTCAATACCTTCACGTTTGACGGTTTCGGTGCTTTGACCCGCTTGCGGACGGGCAGCAGCCATGATCAGGAAACACAATGCTCCCATCAGAATCACAAATTTCCACACGGGGCGGGTGTGCGATGCGTCGGGCATCAGGCGTGCCGTTAACGACGCATCGCCCAAGGCTTGCAGACGCTGGCGGTTGCGCCTTGTCCCCAAAGCATAGGCTGCCGACAAAACGGGAATGAGCAGCAGCAGCCACAACATTTCTATATTTGCAAATCGAAACATAATATCCTATTCCGTAATGGTTCGTAAAACAAAGTGACGCAGCAGCATATCCAGCAAAAGGCAAAGCAAAGCGGCTATGAGGAACGGCATGAAGTGCTCCGAACGCTTGGCATATTCGCGCACACGGATCTTGGTCTTTTCCAGTTGGTCGATCTGCTCGTAGATGCGTTTGAGGCTTTGGTTGTCCGTTGCGCGGAAGTATTCGCCGCCGGTGGTGGCAGCAATCTGGCGAAGGGTGGCTTCGTCAAACTCGCTGTCCATCATCATGTATTGTGTACCATAGGGCGTTTGCACCGGTACGCGTGCTTGTCCGTGCGAACCTACACCCACAGCATAGACGCGGATGCCGTAGGTACGGGCAATCTGGGCGGCCGTCTGCGGGTCTATCTCGCCACGGTTGTTGCTGCCGTCCGTAAGCAAGATGATGACCTTGGACTTGGTGGGCGAATCTTTCATGCGGTTCACGCAATTGGCGAGTCCCAAACCTATGGCGGTGCCGTCTTCAATCATGCCGAACTTGACCGATTGAAACAGATTGATAAGTACAGCATGGTCTGTAGTCAGCGGGCACTGAGTAAAACTCTCGCCTGCAAACACTACCAAACCGATGTTGTCGTTCACACGGGCATTGACAAACTCGCTTGCCACGGCCTTGGCGGCTTCCAAACGATTGGGTTTCAGGTCTTCTGCCATCATGGTGCCCGATATGTCTAATGCCATCATGATGTCAATGCCTTCGGTGGATTCCGACTGCCAACGGTTGCTCAGTTGCGGACGCGCAAGGGCAATGCTGAGCAGGGTTATGCATGCCACACGCAACACGAAAGGCACATGAATGAGCCACACACGCAGCGACTTGTCTTGACGAGCCAGCACACGGGTGTCACTCAATTGCAGCGTGGCTTGGGCGTTGCGAAGACGATAGAGATACCATCCCACCACAGGCAACAACAGCAACAGTAAAAATAAATAGGCAGGTGAATGGAAAATCATACTGCTTCCTCCTCTTTTTCAGCGGGTTGATTGACGGGCGTGGTGTCCTGTACAAACCGATAGGCGGTCTGCAGGCTCTTTTCGTTCTCATCGGGAGTGGCTTTCCACTTGGCAAACTTGACCAAGTCGGCAAGACGGAGCATGTCGTTCAGACCTTGGTAGAGTTCACGCCGGTCGTTCAGCAACGGCTTAATAGCACGTAACGTCTCGTCCGAAGTCTGCTCAACCGACTGTACACCAAAGCGGCGGGCTATATACTCACGCACAACATCGGTCAGTTGGGTGTGATAGTCCTTCTCACGACCGGATTGCCATATTTTCTCCGAGCGGATGTTGTCCAGCTTCTCCAAAGCCACCTCTTCGGCAGGGCGCTCGGGCACTTTGGGAACAAAGAATGTTTGTAGTGACTTGTGGTCGTTCAAGCGGCGCACAATATACCATACCAAACCACCTAATGCACACAAAAACAATGCCAATACAACCCATCTGAGTATCCCCCATAACCACACTGGGGCTTTCTCAATGGGCTTGATGTCGGTGATGGCATAGGTGGTGTCCAACACAAAGGGCTGCACCACATTGAGCATCAACGGATCGCTGTATAGGGTGTCGTTGCCCGCTACAAATGCAATGGGGGCTATCGAAAAAAGCGAGTCTTCAAACGAGGTCAGCACAAGATCCTGTCTCAGACGCAGACGACCATCGGGTAGGGTGGTCGAGTCCACGCCGCTACGGCTCACTATCTCAATGCCGGGAATGAGATACTCACCATAGACCGGCATCGTGACCCGATCATCAATCGCCATGGTCGCCTCAAGGTGCATGGCGGTCTGGTCGCCCAGTTTGAGCGTGGTCGAGTCAATGGCGGCACTGACCAATATAGAAAGGAGTAGGTGTAACATAACAATTTGTTTTTTGCTTTATGCCGGTCGGCGCATGGTGTTGCGCTTGTCCTTAAAGAGTTTCATCAGTGCCTGCACATAGTCTTCGTCGGTGCGAACGGCTGTGGCACTGACCCCCGTCTTGAGCCATAAGGCTGATAGAGATTCCTGCAATTGACGGCGGTTACGGTTGTAGGCTTCGCGAACACGGCTGACCGAGGTGTCTGTCCACAGGTCTGCACCCGTTTCGGCATCATGCAACTTGATTAGCCCCATGTCGGGCAACTCAAGGTCATAGCGGTCATAGACTTCGATGATGTTCATGTCGTGCCGGTTTGAGGCAATCATGAGTGGCTGTTCAATAGTGTCAACCTTGCCGGTCAGCAGCATATCGCTGATTAAGAATGCAGTGCAACGGCGCTTCTGGGCATTGGCAAAATACTCCAACGCACCGGCTATGTCCGTGCCGTGCGACTGAGGTTCAAAGCCGATGAGCTCACGAATGATGTGCAGCACATGCGTCTTTCCCTTCTTAGGCGGAATGTATTTCTCTATCTTGTCCGAGAAAAAGATGACCCCCACTTTGTCGTTGTTCTCAATGGTCGAAAAAGCCAGTGTGGCTGCCACTTCCGCCATCGTGTCGCGCTTGAACTGACCCAGTGTACCAAAGTCGCGGCTGCCGCTCACATCCACCAGCAGCATCACCGTCAGCTCACGCTCCTCCTCAAAGACTTTGATGAACGGGCGGTTCAGACGGGCGGTCACGTTCCAGTCAATGGTGCGCACATCGTCACCGGGCTGGTACTCACGCACCTCGGCAAACGCCATACCGCGACCCTTGAACTGGCTGTGGTATTCGCCCGCAAAAATGTTGCGGCTCAGAGAACGTGTTTTAATCTCTATTTTCCTGACTTTCTGTAATAAATCATCGGAAGTCATAGCCAATACCTCTAAACTTTAAACTTAAGAACTTCTATCAACTCTCAACTTTCAACTCTTAACTCATCAGGGGACTTGAACGGCATTCAGTATCTCGGTGATGATGTTCTCGGTGGTCATGTTGTTGGCCTCCGCCTCATAGGTCAGACCGATGCGGTGACGAAGCACATCATAGCACACGGCACGAACATCCTCGGGAATGACATAGCCGCGACGGTGTATAAAGGCGTAGGCACGGGCAGCTAAAGCCAAGTTGATGCTCGCACGAGGACTGCCGCCAAAGGCAATCATAGGCGTGAGGTTGCCAAGAGCATATTTGGCGGGCTCACGAGTGGCAAACACGATATCAACGATATACCGCTCAATCTTCTCGCCCAGATCGACTTGGCG
>CAMOHN010000052.1 GCA_946615455.1 uncultured Bacteroidales bacterium | reverse complement strand
ACTTTGGAAGTATGAATACAACGCCGAAGCCAAAGGCTATGTTACTTCATGGATGCCTACTGCCAGTGTAACCGCATGCGCAGTAAGAATTGAATACAACGAGAACTCGAACTACATGTGGACCATTCCCGCAATGGAGATGTACATGTTCCCGCTGGGTGGTGACTACGGACTGGGCGTTGAGGTTGAGTCCAATGATGTAACCGGTGCCATGACTATGGTAAGCCAGCAATTCGTATTTGATCCTGTTGTTCACTACAAACGTACTGCTGCACAAACCATCATGGAACGTGCTAAAGGTGACATCCGATTCGATAAATACATCCGCACATTCCAACCCACCAATGTTATCCGCAAATAACACTTGGCAGGAAAACAACGATTGTTAATCAAATAAAGAAGAGGCAGAGCCATTAAGACTCTGCCTCTTTTATAGACGTTCAAATTCCTTTCTATTTCCTTTTACTTTTCACCATTCATAATTCTATCCCCTTTCAATCTTCTCCAGCATTTCCGGTCGTCTGAGACGAGTGTGCTCCATGCTTTGTTCAAGCAAATACTCCTCGATCTTGGCCTGATGTCCGGACAATAGGATGTCCGGTACGCGCCATCCTTTGTATTCAGCCGGTCTGGTATAGACTCCTGCCTCCAACAGACCGTCTTGAAAAGAGTCGTTCAATGCCGAAGTCTCGTCACCCAAAGCCCCGGGGAGAAGACGAACTATGGCATCGGTCATGATAGCAGCAGGCATCTCGCCGCCGGTGAGTACATAATCGCCTACGGATAGTTCCATGGTGATCAGGTGATCGCGGACACGCTGGTCCACACCTTTGTAGTGACCACAGAGGAAGATGAGGTTCTGCTTCAAGGACAAACGGTTGGCTTGCTGCTGGGTGAAACGCTCACCATCGGGTGCGGTAAAGATGACTTCATCATAGTCGCGTTCCGCTTTCAAAGCACTGATACAGCGATCAATAGGCTCAATCTGCAGCACCATCCCAGCACCGAAACCAAAAGCATAATCATCCACCTTACGGTGCTTGTCAAGCGTGTAGTCACGCAGGTTATGAACCTGTATGTCAACCAGTCCTTTCTGACGAGAACGCCCGACAATGGAATAATTGAGCGGACTTTCCAACAATTCCGGACAACAAGTAATTATATCTATTCGCATCATAAGAGTTGCTTTCTACTTTTGACTTTCTACTTTCGACTTTCACGGCACTGGGTCATAGCCACTTCCGCCCCATGGATGGCAACGGAGAATACGCTTGATACCCAGCCATCCGCCTTTGAACACACCGTATTTAGTCACCGCCTCAATCATATACTGACTGCATGTGGGCGTATAGCGACACGAAGGGGGTGTGAGAGGTGAGATACAGGCTCTATAGAAATAGACAGGAAGCAGGAACAGCTTACGAATCAACACTTTGACTGTCATTATTTTCATTGAGTTTACGGATTGACTTGACAATAGCGCGTTCAACCACCTGATAGGATTGCATGGTACGATCCATATAGTTGAACGCCACCTGCATGGGAACAACCAGTTCATGCTGATGCAACCGCCATGCTTCCCTCATCAGTCGTTTGAGCCGGTTGCGATGCACTGCACGCTTGAACAGTGCCTTGGGGGCACGAACCAGCACCTGCGTTTCGCCACCCGCCAAGGGTAGATAGGTCACTCGCAGAGGCCAAGCCGTCAGACGTTTGCCATTGGCAAAAAGCGTTTTGACACGCAACTGACCGCACAAACGCTGCTGTTTATCAAAGGTGTTCTTCAAGGTATTTGCGAATGGCGGCAGGAATACCTGGGCATTGCGGAGTGGGAGCCACAATGTCCGGAGTCAAGCCAAATTGTTGCAGGGCGGTTACCGTGTTCTGTCCAAATGCAGCCAGCACAATATCCCCCTGTTTGAGGTCAGGAAAACTCTCATGTAAAGCCGCAGCACCGGTGGGTGTGAACAGAGCAACCATGTGGTAGTCAAAGGGTTGAGCCGGATCCCATGGGGCTGCCACCGTGCGGTACATGACGGCGGGCTTGACCTGAATCTTGTGCGAAGCAAACATGTTGATCTGGTCATCCGTATGGGTGTCCGAAGTAATCATCAGGTATTTCTCTTGCGGACGCCGGTTCATGGTGGGCAACAATTCCTCAAAGCGGTTGTGCTCGGCAAAAAACACCTTTCTTTTGCGGAATTGGATATACTTCTGCAGGTAGTTGGCTATGGCCTCGGAGATGCAGTAATAGTGCATGGTGTCGGGAACCTGGATGCGCATCTCATTACAGATGCGGAAGTACTGGTCGGCAGCTTGCCGTGAGTTAAACAACACAGCCGTATAGTCTAACGGATTGATTCGCTGCTTGCGAAACTCGCGCGCTTCCAATCCTTCAACACGGATAAACTGGTGAAAATCGATTTGAACATCAAAATCTTCCATCAGTTCTGAATAGGGATTGTGGTCGTTCACCGGTTTGGGTTGAGAAACCAGGATTTTGTATTTTCTTGCCATAAAATAGTTGTTTTACATATCTGAAAAATGCTTCATCGCCCCATAGAGCAAACCTAAGGGCAAGACCTCGACGGTCATAACATAAAGCAGTATATAGAACAAAGCTCTCATAGAACTCAGATAGGTCATACACAGTTTGACAAACACGGCTCCAACGAAAAAGCCTCCTGTCACCATCACTCCCGCTCGCAGGAAGGATTGCATGGGTATCCATTGAGCCAGACAGCACAGTGCAAATGTGATTAGGCTCAGGCTGCTGAGTAACAAGTAGGTATCATGCCACAAGGCACGGGCTTCGTTGCGCATGGAAAACACATAGCCGGTCAGTTCCAGCACACCGCGATGCATCAGCAACCAGCCTAAGACCATACCTATAGCAATCCACCATACGCGCCACTGCAACGGTCCGTTTTGATAGAAAAAGAGCCACAGCGTCAGGGCTAACGCGCCTATCGTGAAAACCTCGGTCAGCACCTTGGGCAACAGCCTCACAGGAGCCGAATAGCGCCGGTCCACACGCGAGAAAAACGAAGTAAAACCATCTTTCCAAACATAGGGGTTGGCTAACGATGCCACCATGCAACACACCAACAGCAACAGCGATAACCACGCCAACTCGGTCGAGGTGTACAGGCTGTCTATATGAGGAATGGGGCTGAACATAGGGCAAAAGTGACGTTTTATTCTTAAAAAGCCGCGTCTTTACGGGTGCGGATAGTCCACGGCTTGGCTTTGAGCAAAGCTGGCAGCACCTCGTCTGCTGTGCCTACCACGCTATATAGTTGTTTGTAGTCGGGGTGCAAGAAACGCTCGGTCACCATGCGGTCAATGGCCGAGAGAAGCGCATCGTAATAGCCCTCTTGGTTGAGAATGACCACCGGTTTGTTGTGCAAGCCCAACTGTTTCCACGTAAGGCACTCCAATAGTTCCTCACAGGTGCCTATCCCTCCCGGTAGAGCTACCATGGCATCGGACAGACGCTCAATCATGGCCTTGCGCTCGTGCATGTTCTTGACCACATGCGTATGCGTACTGCGGGGATTGTTCCAACCTTCGTCCACCATGAACTGCGGTATAACTCCCGTTATCTTGCCTCCGGCCGACAGCACGCCGTCAGCCAAAGCCCCCATCAATCCCAAACTGCCGTCACCATAAACCACCTCTATCGAATGTGCTGCCAACAGACTGCCCAAACGGTATGCCGCGTCAAAATAAACCTGCCTCATTTGCGAAGAAGAGGCGCAATAAACAGCTACAGAATGAATGGTTGACATGCTATTCATGTTCTTTTAACTCCAAAAAAACGCGCAAAAGTATAAAAAAAAGCACATCCGATTTCTATACTTGCCAAAAAAGTGTACTTTTGCTGCCGTTTTTAGACAATCCCTACCCTATGGCAGTAGAAATACGAGAAGTCAATACACGGCAAGACCTGAAACGATTCATTCGTTTTGCCAACCGGTTGTACAGCGATTGCCCATACTATTGCCCTCCTTTGCTGTTCGACGAACTCAATGTGTTTGACGATAAAAAGAACCCTGCTTTGGAAGTATGTGAAAAGCAGTTGTTCCTCGCCTATCGCGACGATAAGATTGTCGGTCGCATTGCGGCTTTGATTAACCACCGTGCCAACGAGCACTGGAACTACCGCCATGTACGTTTTGGCTGGATGGACTTTATCGATGACGAAGAGGTTAGTCGTGCTCTTTTGGATGCTGTCAAGGCTTGGGGAAAGGAGCGCGGCATGACGGCCATGAATGGTCCGGTGGGCTTCACCGACTGGGATCACCAAGGGCTGCTCATCGAGGGCTACGAGTATTTAGCTCCTTTGGCATCGCTCTACAACTACGCATACTATGTCCGCCACCTCGAAGCCTATGGTCTTCGCAAAGAGGCAGACTGGATCGAATATCGCGTCACACCGCCCAAACAGGTGCCCGAACGCTTGGCACGCATCTGCCAACTGGTCAAGGAGCGCTACCACGTTCGCGTGGACAAAGTGCACTCGGCACGCGAACTGCAGCGAAAATATGGTTCAACATACATGGACCTGCTGGACACAGCCTACCAGAACCTGTACAACTTCCAGCCCATGACTGAGAAGCAAAAAGCCTACTACCGAGACATGTATTTCCCCATCCTCAACTTTGACTTTGTCACCGTGGTGGTCAATGAAAAGAACGAGATTGTGGGCGTAGGCGTAGGCATGCCTGACATCTCGCAGGCTGTACGGCGATGCAAGGGCGAGTTGTTCCCTTTCGGCTGGTATCACCTGCTCAAAGCCCTTCGCGCCAAGAAGATGGAAGCCTTCGACCTGTTGCTTATCGGTGTCAGACCCGACTATCAGAACAAAGGCATCAACGGTATCATACTGGAAGACTGGATCCCCTATTTCAACCGCTATGAAATAGCCTACGCCGAGACCACCGCCATGTTGGAGACCAACACCAAGGTGCTTAGCCAGTTGGAGCTGTTTGAGAAGAAACAGCACAAACGCCGTCGCGCTTACATCATGGACATTTGATGCACGACAATACATATATACAAGCGCAGCGCCAACTCAGCCGGTACCTCAGCCTGACAGGCAAACGCCAGTCTATGGAGCGCAATCGTGTCCTCAATCTGTTCTGCAACGAACTCAGACCATGGACTGCCGCTGAGTTAGTCAAAGCACTTGAAACAGAGTCAATCAGTCGCGCCACCATTTATAACGCCCTGCACACACTCTCAGATGCCGAAGTCATCCGCCTGCTGCCCGAACAGACCGCAACGAACGAGAAACAATACGAATTGGCACGCCAACACAACGAACTGCGTTTTGTATGTACCCGATGTCACCGCAGTGGCGAATTGAAAGACAAAGCCGTGACAGACCTAATCAGTCACAAGAAAATCAGTAATTTCCGTTTTGTAGGATACATGCTGACCATCTATGGCGAATGCAAAGTGTGCCGCAAAACAAAAACGAACAAGAAATGAACAACGAACTCATATATAACCCTAACACCCTCTATTGGATCATTTTCTTTGGCATTGCCATTGCCAGTTGGGCAGTGTCGGCATCGCTGAACTTCAAGTTCAAGCGTTACTCCAAGGTAGGCATCGGCATGACCGGCAAAGAGGTGGCAGAGAAGATGCTACGCGACAATGGGCTAACCCATGTCAAGGTTATGCCTACCCGTGGACACCTGAGTGACTACTATAATCCCACAGACGAAACGGTCTATCTGTCAGAGAGTGTCTATGCTTCACCCACCGTGGCAGCTGCTGCCGTAGCGGCACACGAATGCGGTCATGCCGTACAGCATGCCACTGAATATGCTCCCCTGCGCCTACGCACAGCATTGGTGCCGGTGGTCAACTTTGCCTCAAGATGGATGATGTGGGTATTATTGGCAGGCATGTTATTGCTGCAAGTCATGCCGGCAGTGTTGGGTTTGGGCATTGTGCTGTTTGCTATGACCACCATCTTCTCGTTCGTAACGCTGCCCGTTGAAATCGATGCATCACGGCGTGCTGTGGCATGGTTGGACGAAGCAGGTATTACTGACCGAGAAACCACACCTATGGCACAGTCGGCACTCCGCAGTGCAGCCTATACCTATGTGGTGGCAGCATTGGGCTCGTTGGCTAACTTGCTATACTATGTTCTTATCTTCGTCAACAGAAGAGACTGATAAACAGATAAACTATAAAACTTAAAGACTTCTTTAAACTTTCAACTTTACACTTTCAACTCATACTGGCCCTGTAGCCCAATTGAATAGAGCGTTGGATTCCGGTTCCAAAGGTTCCGGGTTTGAGCCCCGGCAGGGTCACAAAACAAAGGAAGCTCGCGCTGCTTGTCAGCGCAAATTAGCTTCATTGACCGGCAGGGTCACAAAGAAAGGAAGCTCGCGCTGCTTGTCAGCGCAAATTAGCTTCATTGACCGGCAGGGTCACAAAACAAAGTGGCGATACAATATGTATCGCCACTTTTCGTTTTCCATTTGGCACACTATTATCTTGATTTATAAAAAGCTGATATTCAGTTGACTACAAGGCAACCAGAAGCACAGAAAAACGCCTATAACCAACAGATAGTCAACACAATAGGTCGTTAATAAAACGACCCTTTTTGCGAACAACAATTCGCTGTATGTCCGATGGCATCTACAATTGAGGGGATTTACCCATCTCAAAACAAGTGCCTCCTCGGTTAATATTCGGCGACAAAAGTACATATTAGAAAGCAATTGACCAAATAAAATTGCACAAAAACTCATTTTTGCGAACAAATACTATCATTTTGCTATCTAATGTCGCGTCTATACTTGCCCCTTATGTCACTATTTTTGATAAAAAAATAACCGTTTTTAAGAGGTTCTATTTCGCACGAAAATATGGGGTTTGAAACCACGCAACGCTGTATCGCAAAAAGGGTCGTTTTTCCGATACCATTTTTGCCCTTTTTGAGGTGCTACGCACCTGCCGACCTATTAACCATTAAAAACCTTAAAACCGATGAAAAAGCCGTCCATTCTGACGAGCGTTATGCTGATAGCAGCGACATCTGTTGCTGACTG
>CAMOHN010000051.1 GCA_946615455.1 uncultured Bacteroidales bacterium | reverse complement strand
TAGAGGAACACTGTTCCTGCCCATAGGGTAAAGACGGCAAGGGTCTGGTTGGTCCAAGCAAAGTAACGCCAAACGACATCAAAATTGACAAACACCATACCAAAAACGCAGCAGAAAAGCGGAATGGCAATCACCAGTCGGCGTGGGATACGCTTCTGGTCCCAGCCGAGGAAGTCGGCGACAATCAGTCGTGCCGAGCGCAATGCTGTATCGCCGCTGGTTATGGGTGCGGCAATCACTCCTATGATGGCAAGCAGACCACCTATGGTACCCAACCACGAACGACTGACTTGGTCCACCACCAGAGCGGCAATGTTCTCCCCCTTGTGTGCGGCGGCAAATGCCTGCAACCCGTCAATGCCGTAAAGTCCCTGCTCAGGGTCGGCAAAGAATGTGCCTGCAGCCGCAGCCCAAATAAGGGCCAGTATGCCCTCAGCCACCATGGCTCCGTAGAAGATCCAACGTCCCTGCCGCTCGTTGGTCACGCATCGTGCCATCAGGGGCGATTGTGTGCCATGGAAGCCCGATATAGCGCCACAGGCGATGGAGACGAACATCATGGGGAACATAGGCATATTGCCTGTCTGACGGTTGTGCAGTCCGTCAGTTAGTTCGGGCATCTGGCTGCCGTGTGTGGCAAGCATAACCACCATAATACCCAAGCCCATAAAGAGCAGTACGCCACCGAAGATGGGATAGAAGCGCCCGATGAGTTTGTCCACGGGCACTACGGTTGCCAGCATGTAGTAACCGAAGATGATGACCACCCACACCAGCGGCATGGTGCCGGCCCCCCATTGCAGGTCAGGCAAGGGGCAAAGTCCTTGCAGTAGGGTTGCCGGACCGCTGAGAAAGGTGGTGGTGAGCAAGATGAGCAACACCAGTGACAAAATGCGCATGAAGAGTTTGATGCCTCCCCCCAATTCGCTCCCCACAATGTCGGGCAGTGAGGCTCCGTCTTTGCGGATGGACAGCATGCCGCTCAAATAATCGTGTACACCACCGGCAAAGATGGTTCCGAACACGATCCACAGAAAGGCGGCCGGACCGAAGAAGATACCCATAATCGCACCGAAGATGGGTCCCAGACCGGCGATGTTGAGAAACTGTACAAGAAAGATACGCCACGGTTTCATGGGTACATAGTCCACCCCGTCCGTCTTACTCAATGCCGGAGTGGTACGCTTGGAGTCGATACCAAACACTTTTTCCACAAATGTGCCATACAGCACAAAACCGACAACCAGTGCCGCTAAACAAACAAGAAAGCTTATCATATCAGTTTATATCGTTTAAGTAGTTTGCGTGTCAGGTCCTTGACAGACTGTTTGCCATTGTTTTCCACCACATAGTCCACGCGGTGACGCAGTTGGCAATTGCTCATTTGGTTATTGATGCGTGCTACGACTTGTTCGCGGCTTTTGCCGTCGCGTGCCATGGTGCGCTCGATGCGCAGTGCTTTGGGGGCAATGACAGCCACCACACGGTCACAGAGTGCGTCCATGCCGCTCTCATAGAGTATAGCACTCTCAATAAAGAGCGTTTCGCCTCGGTGGGGGTAGGTCTGTTTGAGGTGTTGCACTACGGCAGGGTGCACAATCCCGTTGAGAGCCTGCAACAGGTCTGGACGGGCAAACACAGCCGCAGCCACCAGGTCAGTGTGGTAATAGCCGCCCTCGAACACCTGCTTGCCCAACAAGGTTTCTATCTGTTCACGCACAGGAGGAAGCATGATCAGGTCCTTGGCGGCCTTGTCCGTGTCATAGACGGTCAGCCCTTGTTCCCTCAACGCATTGGCAATCGTTGTCTTGCCGCTGCCTATACCACCGGTCAGTCCTATCCACATAGCGTTCTAAAATTGAAAGTAAATGAAGGGTTGCATATCCGCCCGCATAAACTGGTAAAGCACCATGACAATGAGCACCACGCAGGGAATGATGACCCACACCGGCAGCGAGGCAAAACGGATGCGGTACCACAGTTTGAACTTGTCGGGCATCCAGTGAATGAGCATGCCTATGACAAAGAGCAGGACGATAACCCTATGCTCCCACAGCACGGGTAAAAGGTTGGCTGTGTCCCAAGCCGAACCTATTTGGGCAAGCATCTGGCGGGCGGTCTGCCAAGCCTGCTCGTTGGCTGTGGCGGGGTCAAGGTTGGAGCCTGAGCGGAAGAACAGGCGCGTAAAAGTGATGAACACAAAGGTCTGTGTCACAGCCCACGCATTGCCTATAGCCAGACTGACGGGTTTGTCCGAGCCATGCAACACATAGACCAACAGGCGCAGACTGGCTCCGACGAGCAGGCACAGCAGCCATACGCATGCCACATTGAGCCATGCCTGCTCTGCCCATACATAACGCAAGGCAAACACGGCAGCGGTCAGGCACAACATCACGCCCCATTGAACGGCACGATGCCATTCGCGCCAGAGTTTATTGGCAATCATGCCCAAGCCGTTCAGCCCGCCCCAAATGAGGAAGTTCCAACTGGCTCCGTGCCACAATCCGCCCAAGAGCATTGTTAGGAACGAGTTCATGTTGGCATACAGTAGTTTGCGGTGCTCGGGTCGCACATAGGCCACCAGTGCCACCACAGCAGCGGATGCCGACATGAGAGCTGCTACCCACCACGATCCGCTCAACCATGTCCCTATCACGGCAATAACCAACAGCCATATATAGGTGGCAGGCGTGGCATTGCGGTTGCCGCCCAAAGGGATATAGACATAGGTCTTGAGCCAGCGGCTGAGCGATATGTGCCAGCGTCGCCAGAACTCTTGCGGGTTGGCAGCTTTGTAGGGCGAATGGAAGTTGCGCGGCAGATAAAAACCCATCAGCATTGCCACACCGATAGCAATGTCGGTATAGCCCGAAAAGTCGGCATAGACTTGCAGCGAATAGGCGAACAATGCCAGCAGATTCTCAGCCCCCGAGAACAGCAGTGGGTTGTCAAACACGCGGTCTATAAAGTGCGTGGCAAGATAATCACTTAACACAATCTTCTTAATCAGTCCGTTCAATATCCAAAAGACGGCTATACCGAACTGCCGCCTGCCCAATCGGAAGGGTCGATACAATTGCGGCACGAACTCGGAAGCCCGCACAATGGGTCCGGCAACCAACTGCGGGAAGAAGGATACATAGAAGCCAAAATCCAGCAAGTTACGGACGGGTCGGATACGGGCATGATACACATCGGCTGTATAAGAGATAATCTGAAAAGTGTAAAAACTGATGCCGACGGGCAACAAGATCTTCTCGGTGATGGTCAGTTGCGTGCCAATGAGTTGATTGATCACATCGACACCAAAATAGGCATACTTGAAAAAGCCTAATGCGGCAAGATCAATCAGTACACTGCTCCACAACAAGATGCGTGTAAGTCGTAGGTGTCCTTGCTGATTGGCTCTGTCCATAGCGCGGGTGAACAGCCATGCCACCAATGTGAGCACGACCAATAAGAGCAGGAAGGTTCCGCTGGTCTTGTAGTAGAACCACCAACTGGCAAGCATGAGGAACACATTGCGCAAGTGTAGGCGTGTCTTTTGTTCATTATGTGACGCGCGACCGACGATGCATGTAAACACGCCATAGACCACGGCAAAGAACAGCCAGAACGCCCCTTGCGTGAACAGCAGGGGGTGCTGCGGGTCGTAGGTCAATATGTCCGTCAGTTGTTCGTACATACCGGTTGTTCGGTCAGCGGTTGAAGGATAAAATCGCGCAGCATAGCCCCTGCTCTGTCGGCTCCCTGACGGGTGAAGTGGATACCGTCCTTGCCTGCCAGCCCTTGCTGCATCCATGTGAGCATGGCACCCGCGCCCCCCATGGCTTCGTATAGGCTCCAATAGGTTGCCTGCTCCTGCTCGATGGTTGAGCGTAACGCGGTGTCCAAGACAGGCAAGATGGCATACGACTGCCGCTTCCCATCCTTGAAGCAGAGCATATCGCTCGGACCGACAAAGAGAATGGCAGCCTCGGGCGCACAGCGACGCAAGTATTTGAGCTGACGACCTATACGGGCGGCATACTGTTCGACCTGCTTGCGCGTGGTCAGATAAGGCACTACATTGCCGCCGAACTGCAGAATGATCAATCGCGTCCTTGTGTCTGTGAAATAGCGTTGCAATGCCACCGAGTCAATGCCCGTGAAGATAGTGCCGGCACAGCCTCTGAGTGCCACATTGTCCACATAGATGCCGGTTGCACACTCCATGGACACGCCATACACATCCTGTTTGCCGGTCAGGTGCAGCGTATAGCGGGTCGTGCTGTCTGTCAGGTCTATTATTGTGTCTCGGGTTGCCACTACGCGCACTTGCTCAAAGGCATAAGAACGGGTGGTCTCCAGCCTGAGCGACAAGTCTTCACTGCCGTTAACCAAGGCGTTGTCCATCACCGACACTTGCCCCATGGGACCATAGCGGTGGTCGCCTCGACGGCGGGACGACGGACCAAAAGCGAGGTACTGTTTGGGCACAACGGCACGGCGACCATCGCCCGAGAGGATGTATTGGTTGGTGGTGCGCGAGTCAATGGTCTGATACAGCGGAACCAGCCCCACTCCGCTACCGCCGAAACGCGCCTGCAAAGCCGCCCGCAGCACCATGGTCATACGGTCGCCCTCAATCTGTGAGTCGCCATAATGCACCACTCGGACGGTGCTGTCCTTCGCCTCGCCAAGTGAAAGGTAAAAGGGCATCAGCCAGCGATAGGTATCGTCCCGAGCACAGGTGTCCGATACATAGACGGGCGTTTGCGGCCGCTCCACAGCAGGCAGGAAAAGCAGACAGACCGTGTCAAGAGTTATGGTCAGAGTATCGGCTTGGGGCTGGAGGTATTGTTGCACATCGGGCGCATGCCACACATGGTCTCCTATGGTCACTCCCTCACGCGGGAACAACCAAAATGCCACACCCGTCAACAACAGGCACAGACAGAGAAAGACGAACACACGCAACGGCTTCATTTTTTCCACAACGCTTTGGTAAACAGCAACAAGATGGTGAATATCTCCAAACGACCGGTCAACATGACCAGCGTCATCCACCATTTGCCCGCCACGGGAAAGTCGGCATAAGATGCCAACGGTCCGTACTTGCCGATGCTCTCACCCACATTGCTGATAGTGGTCACCGCCGTGCCCAAGGCTTCCACAAAGTCCACACCCAAGGCACAGAAGACCAATACAGTCAAGATGGTTATGAGTACATAGAAGAGCATGAAAGCCATCACATTATTGATGGTCTCATAAGGCAAAGGACGCTTGTTGAGGCGGATGGGTATAATGGCATTGGGGTGGATACGCCGTTGGAACTCGGCAAAGCCGCTCTTAACAAAGATGATGATACGCACCCACTTGATACCACCTGCCGTGCTGCCGCTGCTGGCACCCATGGCCATCATGAAGAACACAAACACCCACAACAGCGAGGGCCAAACGGTGTAGTCTGCCGCCGCAAAGCCTGCCGAAGTGATGGCACTGACCGTCATAAAGAAACCGTGACGGAACGAGTGCTCCCAATGCCTGAGTACAGCTGCGCCGCCTTGAGTCCATGTTTGCCCGTCGTTGCCGTTGAACACAGCCAGTCCCACGGTCAGCAACAGAGTGCCTATCAGGACGGCATAGATGTACCACCGCGTTTCCTCGTCCTGGAACAGACGCATGGGTTTGCCGCGCAAGAAATGGATGAGCAACGCAAAGTTGATACCCGACAATAGGGTGAACAGTCCTACCACATAATGTACCGACGGAGCAAAACCGATGAGGTTGGTATTACGGGTCGAAAAGCCGCCGGTCGATATGGTGGTGAACGAGTGACACACAGCCTCAAACATGTCCATTCCACACCATTTGAGCAACACTGTTTCCGCCAGCGTCAGCAATATATATACGCCCCACAAAAGTTTGGCAGTGTCGGCTATACGGGGACTGAGTTTCTCATAGTTGACCCCCGTCACTTCGGCGGCATACAACTGCATGCCTCCCAGTCCGAACATGGGCAGCAGTGCCACACAGAGCACGATGATACCCAAACCGCCCAACCACTGGGTCATGGCGCGCCAGAACAGTGCACCATGCGAGAGCGACTCAATGTCAGTCAAGATGGTCGCGCCGGTGGTGGTAAAGCCCGACATGGTCTCGAACCATGCATCAGTGAGCGAATCAATCTGCCCGCTCAGGTAGTAAGGCAGCAGCCCGAAAGCCGAGAACACCACCCACACCATGGCGACAATGACATAACCTTCACGCTCCCCCACCTCGCTCGATGCCCTATGCCCGAAGCCCAAACCGACCAGACCGCCTACAAAAGTCAGAACGGTACTGACCAAAAAAGCACCCTGGTCGGCATCGTCATAATAGAAGCCCACTGTCGCTGCAGCCGCCATAAAGACCGACTCGATAAGCAACAGGGCACCCATCGTCCGGAAAACCAGTTTCTTGTTAAACGCTCGTGTCATTTGAAGTAACGCTCCAGTTCGCGTATGTTATGGCTCTTGCACAGCACAATGACTTGGTCACCGGGGACAATCTGCGTGTCTCCGTTGACTAACAACCCTTCGCCGACACGCACCAGCCCACCTATGGACACCTCGTCAGGCATGTTGATGTCCCGTATCTTGTGACGGGTGATACGGCTGCCCTCGGTGGCTACCAGTTCCACAATCTCGGCATCGGCACTGGTCAGGTTGCGCACATTGAGTACACTGGCGTTGAGCAGCATCTGATAGATATAACTGGCAGTGATGGTCTTCTTATTGAGCACCGTACCGATGTCCAGACCTTCCGCCATGGGGATATAGTCAATGTTCTCCACATCGGCAATAGTCTTGTTCACTCCGAAGCGTTTGGCGGCAAGGCAGGCAAAGATGTTCGCCTCGCTGCTGTCGGTCACTGCCACAAAGGCATCGGTGTCCTGTATGCCCTCATCCTTGAGTGTTTCCATAGACGAGCCGTCAGCATGGATAATGAGAGCATTACCTACCTTCTCGCTCAGTTGGTAGCACTTGTCTTTGTTGGCTTCCAAGATCTTGATTTGTATCTCGTCGGGCAGGCTGTGCGCGGCTTTTTGGGCTATGCGCGAACCACCGTAGAACATGACACGCTTGATCTCGTGCTCAGGTTTGCCCAACTGGGTGCGCAGGAAGTCCATGTTCTCGCTCGTGCAAACGGCATACACCATGTCTCCCGCCTC
>CAMOHN010000050.1 GCA_946615455.1 uncultured Bacteroidales bacterium | reverse complement strand
AGGCTGTTGGCTATGGACATATTCGACAGCACGCAGCAGTGCTTTGTCGTCACGCAACATATAGGCTATGCGTCCTTTTTGGAAATAATACCGCTCGACAATATCCGCCCCCAACAAACGCTTCACTTCGTCTTTGTGCTTCATCACCGCCATGCGATACGAGGGTTGCAAAGTGGATTGCAAGCTGTCTATGAGTTGCAGACTGACAGGGTCAAGGTCTTCCATGTCTGCCAATTCACGTAGTCGCTTCATAAAGAGAGAGGTCTCAGTTTGATAGACATATTTCTTTTCGTCCAAGGATGTTAGAAAATCGTCCACCATATCGTCCGTTACCTCAAAAGCAGATCCTTGCGCTCCATCCCATGGGGGAGCGATGGAAGCGTGCCGATTGCGGAAACGGGTGGCATAGTCAAAGAAAAGTCGGTCGCGGGTTAGGGCATAGCATATATCCACTTTCTGGCTATCGGTCAGCACTATATCCGGCAAAATGCCTCCTGCCGTATCACGCTCCAATTTCTCGCCCCGCTGTTGTGGCGCATAGTCTATGGCTTGTATGCAGCGTCCCGAGGGCAGATAGTAGTGTGCCGTCGTGACTTTGAGGTTGCCGCCGTAGGCAATCGGTCGGATGGATTGCACCAGTCCTTTGCCAAACGTGCGTTCCCCGATGACGGTAGCACGATGCAGGTCCTGTAAACTACCCGACACAATCTCCGCCGCCGAAGCTGTTGAGCCGTCCACCAAGACCACCACATTCATATTGGCAAACACAGGCGAGGTGGTTGTTTTATAGGAGCGATTGGCAGACGCAATCACACCCTTGGTTGTTACCACCTCGGTGTCTTTGTCCACAAACAGGCTGACCAACTTGATTGCCTCGTCAATCAGGCCACCGCCATTGCCGCGCAAGTCCAAGACAAGCGAGCACCTTGGGTCGTTCTGCATGTCCATCTCCAATAGGCGCGAATATAGTGCCATAGCGCTGCCCGTAGTGAATTCAGAGAACAAGACATAACCTATGCGAGGAGTCTGCCCGTCTTTGTCTGTCTCCACCACATACGAATAGGGAATGGCCGGAAGGCGAATCTCATCTCGCTCCACGTCCACTGTAAAGGGTTTGGCTACTCCTTCCCGCTTCAGGGTGAGGCGAACCACCGTGCCCGCTTCACCACGCAGACGGTTGCTGACCTCCTTGGTAGGTTGCCCGGCGCAAACGAAATTGTCCACTTTGACCAGGCAGTCACCGGCACGGACATCGTTGCGTTGAGCAGGCATTCCCTCATAGGGTTCGGCAATATAAATCATGCTGTCACGCATCATAATGAGTGCGCCGATACCGCCATAACGACCGGTGGTCATAATCTTAAGGTCGGTATTCTGCTCTTTTGGTATATAGATGGTATAGGGATCCACCTGCCTGAGCATGGCGCGTATGGCCTCTTCGGTCATACGGTCATAGTTGAGCGTGTCAAAGTAGTTCATATCCAACTGCCGCATTACATCGGTAAAGACAGTCAGGTTTTTCTCAATCCGTGTGGTGGCAGTCTGTGCTGACAACAACACAGGTACCGCCAATAACAAGGTCACTAATAGGCGTTTCATGGTAAGGGAATGGGTACTAAACGGGAAATATCTTGTTGGTATGAATAGAGGTCGCGTACTATGGACGAGGAGATGGATGCCAGTTCAGGGCGGGCATAGAGCAAGACGGTTTCGATGCCGGTCAGCTGCCTATTGACATCCGCCATGGTACGTTCATACTCAAAGTCTTGCACACTTCTCACACCGCGCAGGATAAAACCTGCTTGCTGACGGCGGGCAAAATCGACAGTCAAACACTCAAAGACCTCCACAGTCACCCTCGGCTCGTCGGCAAACAGGTCGGCTATGGTTTGTTGGCGATAGCGGGGCGTTAAGAAACACTTTTTGTCCTGGTTATGACCTATACCAATCACAATATGGTCAAACAATGCCAGTCCGCGACGGACTATGTCCAAATGCCCTATGGTAAATGGGTCGAAACTTCCGGGGAAGACAGCCTTTCTCATAGCGACTCCTCCTTGTGACGGCAAGCAGCCTGATGATTATGTTCAATGTTGGCGTACATGGTATAGATGGTTTGGGTGAGGAAAGCCTCATCTTTGTCAGGAATGGCTATGCGTGCCACTTGTTGGCGGACATAGTCGTCAAACTTGTCACCACGGGGGAATAGTTGATAGCCGACATGAATCTGATAGTCGATACGCCGAGCCACAGCCTGCACCTGTTCGTTGCGACTGAGCGACTGCAACTCGTTACGATGGGCATCAATCCAATGGTTGATGCCGGGTGTCAAGCGGAATAAGACATGCCCTTTGTGTCCCATTATGCCTGTTTTCATGGAGATGAGGTCATCGCGCTGACCTTTCCTCCATAGCGGATTGTCACGCTTGGACTGCAACTCGGCAGCTTTAAGGAAGTCACATGGGTCGTATTGGTATGACAGGCTTACGGGGCAGATATTGAGCCGATACACTGCGTCCAAGAAATTGTCGCTATCAAGGGTCAGCATTTTCAGCACAGCCGGTTGCGTCAGGTCGTTACAATCTTTGGCACGCCCTTCACGCTGGGCTAACCAGATGCTCTTGCCACGACTGCGCAAATGACCTATATATGCAGACAACAGCCGCGCATGCTCCAGCACCTGCTTAGGCGAGCCGCTGCGAACAACGACATAACAACGATTGAAGCGAACCAACCACTCAATCCAACGCTTCTTTAACAGGTTGTTGCCGATACCCAAATACGGACGGATATTATAGCGCATACGCAGTCTGTAGCTCAACCATGCTGCGTCCATGATGATATCACGGTGATTGGTCAAGAAGGTAGCCCCGTTTCGTATGTCGTGCTCGATTTGTTTTTTCTGCTCGCGGCTTTGCCAAGGTGTATCACCTCCGCCTAATTCCAATTCCAACGAGTCGGCTGTACGCCAACGCAACCATTGTAGGTAAGGAAACATAAACAGCAGGTCGCATAGCCATAACACCCACGAGGAGTGATAAGCTTGTATTTGTTTATAGGGATTTTTCATTTCTTAATCTGATTAAGCGCTTCTTTGGCTGCTTCACGATAGGCAACCATCAAGCCGCCCGTGCCCAAGAGTGTACCGCCGAAATAGCGTACTACCACCACGATGATGTTGTCTTGTCCGGCGGCGTCTATCGTGCGCAGGATGGGCATGCCGGCTGTTCCATGCGGCTCGCCGTCGTCTTTGGTGCGCCACAAGTCTTTGCCCAATCGGTAGGCATAGCATACATGCCGCGCATCGTAGTATTTCTTCTTGTACCAAGCAACACGCTGTTTGGCTTCGTCCTCCGAAACGATGGTCTCGACAAAAGACAAAAAACGCGAACCTTTGCTCTTATATATACCTTCACCTATCAGCATACTCACTCAAAGCGGCGGCAAAAATAGAACAAACTTTTGATATTGCTTGTATAAATAAAAAACTCACTCTACTTTTGTCGCACTTTTCATGCAAAACCAATAGAAATACAGTATGACAAGAGACACTGAGATTTTTGACCTCATCCGCCGTGAGCGTGAGCGTCAAACACGCGGCATCGAGCTGATTGCCAGCGAGAACTATGTGAGTGACCAAGTAATGGAAGCCATGGGCTCGGTCATGACCAACAAGTATGCCGAAGGGTATCCGGGCAAGCGCTATTACGGCGGTTGCGAAGTGGTGGACGAGAGCGAGAATGTCGCCCGCGAGCGTTTGAAGAAGCTCTTTGGTGCCGAGTATGTGAATGTTCAACCCCACTCGGGTGCCCAAGCTAACATGAGCGTCTTTATGGCTTGTTTGAAAGCCGGTGACACTTTTATGGGTTTGAATTTGAGCCACGGCGGGCACTTGAGCCACGGCAGCCCAGTCAATTTCTCGGGTCTGATGTTCCACGCCATTGACTATAGTTTGAACGAAGAGACCGGTCGTGTGGACTACGACCAGTTGGAGCAGCGCGCGCGTACCGAGCGTCCTAAGCTCATCGTTGCTGGTGCCAGCGCATACAGCCGTGAGTGGGACTATGCCCGCATCCGCAAAGTGGCAGACGAGATTGGTGCCATCTTCATGGTGGATATGGCTCACCCTGCCGGACTGATTGCCGCAGGTCTGTTGGACAACCCGCTCAAGTATGCTCATATTGTTACATCAACCACTCACAAGACGCTTCGTGGTCCTCGCGGCGGTGTCATCCTTATGGGTAAGGACTTTGCCAATCCGTGGGGTAAGACCACTCCCAAAGGCGAGGTAAAGATGATGTCTGCCCTGTTGGACAGCGCAGTCTTCCCTGGCGTACAAGGTGGTCCGTTGGAGCATGTCATTGCCGCCAAAGCCGTTGCTTTCGGCGAGGCGCTGACCCCCGAATTCAAAGTCTATCAACAGCAAGTCAAGACCAATGCTGCTGTCCTGGCACAAGCCTTCATGGACAAAGGTTATAAGATTATCTCCGGCGGTACGGACAACCACTCGATGCTGGTTGACCTGCGCACCAAATATCCGGATTTGACCGGTAAGGTTGCCGAAAAGGCACTGGTAGCAGCCGACATCACCACCAACAAGAATATGGTTCCCTTTGACAGCCGCAGCGCCTTCCAAACCAGTGGTTTGCGTTTTGGCACACCCGCCATTACCACACGCGGTCTGAAAGAGGACAAGATGCCGTGGATTGTGGAGCTGATTGACACCGTACTGCAAAATCCCGAAAGCGAACAAACTATCGCCAAAGTACGCGAAACGGTCAATGCCGAAATGGTGAAGTATCCGCTCTTTGCTTGGTAATTCCCCATCATTATCATTTATACACTATGAAAACAACCACTTATATCATCCGCGCCTTGTTGGTCGTATCTATCGTGGTGCTCACCTATCTGTGCGTCAACAGCGTGGTCGTTCCTATCCGCTTTGAGAACACCCGCGCCGAGCGCGAGCAAGCCGTTATTGCCAACCTCGTGCATCTGCGTACTGCCGAAACGGAGTACAAACTGGACAATGGTCGTTACACAGCCGACTTGGATTCACTCATTCTATTCCTCCGCACCGCTCCGAAGAAAGAGGTGCTTAAAGAGGGAGCACTGACTGACAAGCAGTTGGAGAACGGTATGACCGAGCACAAAGCCGCCAAGTTGTTGGAACGCGCCAAAATTAAAGCCCGCATCCGTCTGAACACCGACAACGACAGCGTACTCTACGACTATGTTTGGAATAATGACAAAGAGGTTATCGCCAATGGTCTGCAGGGCTTCCGCCGCGACACCATCTACAAGAATATGATTGAAACGCTCTACAAAGGTCAGTTCACAGCCGACAACATCGAGCAAATCATTTATATTCCTTTCAGCAATGGTCAGCGTTACGAAGTGGAGACCAACAACGGTTACACCACCTCGCAAGGTATCAATGTGCCCATTCTTGCCGTTCGTGCTCATTTCCGTACTTACTTGAGTGATTTGAATCAGATGGAGCTGGTCAATCTGATTGACAAGGAAGAGAAGTTGGAGCACTATCCGGGTCGTATGTTCGGTTCGGTGGAACAGCCCAACAACAACGCCGGCAACTGGGAGTAACCTTCCGTTTATTATAACGAATACAGGTAGAACTATGCGGATTATTTCCGGCACATATAGGGGGCGCCGTTTAGCGCCCCCTAAAAATATAACCGCTCGCCCGACAACCGACTTTGCCAAGGAGAGCCTGTTCAACCTGTTGTCCAACCGCATGGACTTTGATGGTGTGGACATGTTGGACTTGTTTGCCGGTACGGGCGGCATCGGGTTAGAGTTTGTCAGTCGCGGAGCACGTAGTGTCACCGCAGTGGAAATGGCGCATACCCAACAAAACTTCATCATCCAAGTATGCAAGCAGTTGGGCATCAATAATCTGCGTGTTGTACGAGGCGATGTATTCAAGTTTCTGAACGCCTGTACGGTCAGTTACGACTTTATCTATGCCGACCCGCCGTATATGTTAGACCGATTGAACGAATTGCCCGACCTTTGTCTGCCATTCCTGCGTCAGGGCGGGTGGTTGGTTGTTGAACACGGCAAAACGACCGACCTTACCGCACATCCCCGTCACCAAGAGACACGTAGTTATGGCAGTGTCTATTTCTCGTTCTTTCAATAAGTAAGTTCCTTTGTTTTAACCCACAAAAACACCCATCGCATGAGAAAACAAGTCTTATTGGCAGTTATCTTGTCCATCGTGATACTCTGCCCTCCCCTGTCGGCGCGCACCGTAACCGGCACAGTCAAAGGTGCCGGCAAACCCCTTGGCGGGGTATTGGTAACCGACGGTTTCAGTTTTGCACAGACGCACCCGACCGGTATGTACAGTTTGGAAGTGAACGATAATGCTCGCTTTGTGTATATCGTAACGCCCAAAGGTTATGTCGCCGATTTTTCGAGCGGTGTTCCGCAATTCTACCAACGCCTTGAAGAAGGCAAGGACTCATACAACTTTGCCCTACAAGCCATGAAAGGCGACAAAGAGCACTATGTCATGATTACAATGGCAGACCCCCAATTGGATTTGGACACTGATGTAGAAAAATTTACCAAGGAGGCACTGCCTGACATCAAGGCGACAGCCGCCAAATACCCTGAAGCCCAAGTAGCAGGCATCGTGTTGGGCGACATCACCTGGGATATGTACAATTACAATCAGACCTACAAAGACTTAGTTAAACAATTAGGTTTTCCCGTTTATCCGGTGATTGGCAACCACGATTTTGACAAATACCTCAGCAAGAGCGAGGGAGCTAACTATGCCCATTTGTATGAACGCGATTTTGGTCCGACCTACTATGCTTTCCAATTGGGTGAAGCTTACTATGTCGTGCTGAATGACATGCTTTATACCGGCAATAAGGGTTACACCACGACCTTGGCAATAGACGACCAATGGAACTGGTTGATGCAATTGCTTCGTTCAGCCATCAACATGGACAACCGCGTCTATATAGCCATGCACGCCCCTGTCAAGCCTAACCCCGATGGCGGCTTTATCGGCAGAGGACAGGAATTGGTGAACCTGTTAGCGGGTAAATTCCAAGCCGTATTCATCACCGGTCACCACCACCATAATACGAACAAGGATCTGGGGGCAGGTATCATTGAGCACAACATAGGAGCCTTGTGCGGCAACTGGTGGACATCGCCGGTGTGCAGCGACGGCGCACCGCGTGG
>CAMOHN010000049.1 GCA_946615455.1 uncultured Bacteroidales bacterium | reverse complement strand
CATGGCATCTGTGTCACAGTTGGCATCGGAGTTGTCCTCCCAACGGCGGCAGTTATAGACCACATCCCAGATACGACCAATCTTATACTCGCGGCTCAAACGCAAGCCCACGGCATAGTCTTCGCCGTACTTGGTGGTGGGGAAGTTCAGGGTGCGAATCAGTGCGGTCAAGAACCCGCGCGGAGCACCCAGACCATTGATACGCAAAGCATTATTGCGTCCGTTCTCTTCGGTCCACTCGCTGTGGTCAATCTTGCCAGGAGGTAGTGGATGACCGGCAATGTCTGTCAGTTGATACGAACCGATGACCATGGCACACCGCTCCTGCTCAAAACAGTCGATAAAACGCTGTACTGTAGTGGAGTCCAAATAGGTGTCGTCCGAGTCCAACTGGATGGCATACTTGCCGCACAAAGGATGGTGTAGGGCAGCATTCCAGTTGCCGCCGATGGCATGCCATGTCTTGTCTTGGGCTATGTAAACGAGGTTCTTATGCTCGGCTGCTAAACCACGGATGACCTCCACGGTGCCGTCGGTCGAGTTGTCGTCCACCACAATCACATTGTAACTATATGGCTTGCTTACCTCTTGGCTCAGCGACGAGCGGATGGCATCGCCTATGGTGCGCACACGGTTCTTGCAAGGGATGACCACCGTGGCTGTGACGGGCATCACTTCGTTCCAATACGGCTCAATCGACCGATAGACTCCGGCGGGCAAATAGCCGCCTACTGCTTTCAGGTGCTCGGTCACACACTGCTCCATTTCCACCTGCACGCTGCGGTTGGCCGGATTGACATAGTCAAACAATTTCTCGCCCGAAGTGCGGCGGTCGTCTTCCACCTCATAGTAGAGGTACTCGCTGATGTGCACCAATTCGCCCATGCGGCTTAACCTCAGGCGCAGGTCGTACCAGCCTGCATATTGATAAGTTTGCTCCATGTCTGCAACAGCCTGCTTGACACAGTCCGTGCGGCACAACAACACGCTGCCAAAGTCAAAGTCGTCACGCAATGCACCTGCTTGGTAATCTATCACCGGCGCTTGCATTACCTGCTCGCCCATGCGATGAAAACGGTCGGCATAGACCATCACCGCACCACTGTCTTGGAGCACTTGCTCCATGCGCTGCTGACCGTATGCCACCCATTCGATGGACTCCTTCAGACTGATACACACCACCGCCTCGGTGGCTTGGGCGGCTATCTGGCGCACTTGCTCGGTGGAGGCAAGGCGACCATTGAGATGAAAAACTTGCATAATGGTTTCTTAATTTTTGGCAAAGGTACGCCTTTTCCTTTTTTATGTGCAAATCTGTGTGTACTTTTGCGCTGCAAAAAGTAAACTTAATCTTTTTCAGTTATGACCATTCAGGAATATATCTCCGCCAATCGCGAGCGGTTTCGTGAGGAGTGGGCGAGTCTGATTCGCATTCCCTCTGTCAGTTGCCAACCCGAGCACCATGCCGACATGCTTCGTTGTGCCGAGCGTTGGCGTGAGCTGCTCTTGGCTGCAGGTGCACAGCATGCTGAGGTCATGCCCTCCGATGGCAACCCTTTTGTTTATGCCGAGTATCATGTCAGCGACACAGCCCCTACTGTGCTGGTCTATGCGCACTATGATGTCATGCCCGTTGAGCCGCTTGACCTGTGGCAGAGCAACCCGTGGGAACCTGACATACGCGATGGCAGACTCTATGCACGCGGTGCCGACGATGACAAAGGACAGGCCATGATTCAGGCAAAAGCCTTTGAGTATCTGGTGCATCAAAATGAGATGCCCTGCAATGTCAAGTTCATCTTCGAAGGCGAAGAGGAGATAGGCAGTCCCTCGCTGTCGGCTTTCATCACCAAACACCGTGACCTGCTTCGCAGCGACATCATCCTGGTCAGCGACACATCCATGATAGGCAAGGACACACCTTCCATCACCACGGGCTTGCGCGGTCTGGCATATTGGGAGATTGAGGTGACCGGTCCCAACCGCGACTTGCACAGCGGTCACTTCGGCGGAGCCGTCAAAAACCCTATCAATGCCCTGTGCGAGATGCTCGCCAAGGTGGTGGACGAGAACGGCAAAATAACCATCCCGCATTTCTACGACGATGTGCTACCCATTCCAGAAGAGGAAAGGCAAATGATTGCACAGATTCCTTTCTCGCAAGACCGATACAATGCTGCCATTGACATACCCGAGGCGGTCGGCGAAGCCGGTTACTCCACTTTGGAACGCAACTCCTGCCGTCCGTCGTTTGACATCTGCGGCATCTGGGGAGGCTATACCGGCGAAGGCAGTAAGACCGTTCTGCCCTCCAAAGCCTATGCCAAAGTCAGCTGCCGTTTGGTGGCCAATCAGGACCATGAGGTCATCTCCCGTGCTTTTGCCGACTATATGCAGCAACTCGCTCCCCGTGGCGTGCGTGTTAAAGTCACTCCCATGCACGGTGGACAAGGCTATGTGTGCCCCATCGACATTCCTGCCTATAAGGCTGCCGAAGAAGGTTTTACCCTCGCTTTCGGCAAACGACCGTTAGCAGCTCGCCGTGGAGGCAGCATACCCATCATATCCGACTTTGAGCGTATCCTCGGACAGAAAACCATTCTCATGGGCTTCGGACTGGAACAGAATGCCATCCACTCGCCCAATGAGTCCATGGATCTGGAAGTGTGGGAAAAAGGCGTGATAGCCGTTACTGAATTTTACCGTCGCTTTGCCAAATCTTTCCAAGCAAAGTGAGTGCCCCCGTCACGGTGCGAACTTGTTGGATGGTCGCGTAACGCTTACCCGTTGCGCGGCCGTTCTTGTCTTTGTCCTCCACCAGACGACACCTGTCGCCACGCGAATAGATATAGGACAATATCTTGCCAAAGGTCTCGCTGTGGAAATACGACTCCTGACCGGAAACAAAGTAGAGCACCATCCGCTCTTGTTTGAGGAACACTTTCTCTATACCCAACCGGCAGCACAGCCATCGGAGGCGCACCACTTGCAGCAACTCGCCCGCCTCTTCGGGAATAGCACCAAAGCGGTCGCGTAGCCGCCGCTGATAGGCAGCCAGTTCGTCTTCGTTCTGCAAACTGTCCAACTCGCGGTATAGTGCCAGACGCTCGGCAATGTTCTCTATGTAAGTGCTCGGGAAAGACAGGGGTAGGTCACTCTCCAACAGACAGTCGCGGCACCATAGCCGTTCGCTTGGTGCAGTCGCTGATTGGGCGCTGTCAGCGGTATCGTCTGTCGTGTCGGGCAGGTGCATCTCCTCCTTGAGCTCCTCCACCGCTTCGTTCAGAATGCGCTGATAGGTCTCGTACCCAAGGTCGGCTATAAAACCCGACTGCTCGGCTCCCAACAGATTGCCCGCACCGCGTATATCCAAGTCCTGCATGGCAAGGTTGAACCCCGCACCAAGGTCGGCAAAGGTGACAATGGCATCCAACCGTCGCCGAGCATCAGCCGTCAGCAATTCACGCTCGGGAGTGAGCAAGTAACAATAAGCCTTACGGTTGCTCCTGCCTACACGACCGCGTAACTGGTGCAAGTCCGCCAAGCCATAGTGCTGTGCCGCATAGATAAGCATAGTGTTCACATTGGGTATGTCCACACCCGACTCGATGATGGTGGTCGAAACCAGTATGTCGTAGTCATAGTTGATGAACGCTTCCAACCGCTCCTCCATCTCGTCGGGAGGCATCTGACCATGCGCAGTGATTATGCGCGCTTCGGGACAAAGACGCTTCAACTGAGCCGACACGCGGTCCAACATCTCAATGCGGTTGTTCACCACAAAAACCTGCCCGTTGCGCCCTAATTCTGCCTCAATGGCTTCGCGTATGATGTCCTCGTCGTCATAGCCTATTACCTCCGTCAGCACCGGGTAGCGGTTGGGCGGAGGAGTGGTCATGATGCTCATGTCGCGTGCTCCTAACAACGAGAACTGCAAAGTGCGCGGAATTGGCGTTGCCGTCAACGTGAGCACATCCACATTGGCACGAAGCGTCTTCAATTTGTCCTTCACTGCCACACCCAGTTTCTGCTCCTCGTCAATGATGAGCAACCCGAGGTCTTTCCACTTAACCTGCTTGCCCACAATCTTGTGGGTGCCTATCAGTATGTCGATCTTGCCTTCTGCAAGGCGTTGCAGCACCTCTTTGGTCTCTTTCGGACCTTTGCCGCGTGAGAGAAAATCCACCGTCACGGGGAAGTCTTTGAAACGCTCTTTGAACGAGTTATAGTGTTGCAGAGCCAGCACGGTGGTGGGCACCAATACTGCGACCTGTTTGCCGTCAGTGGCGGCTTTGAAGGCGGCACGCATGGCGACCTCGGTCTTGCCGAAACCCACATCGCCGCAAATGAGACGGTCCATGGGCATGGGACTTTCCATGTCACGCTTCACATCTTGCGTAGCACGAGCCTGGTCGGGCGTGTCCTCGTATAAAAAAGCTGCCTCCAACTCGTGCTGCATATACCCGTCTGGCATGTAGGCATACCCCTTCTCCTGCTTGCGTTGCGCATACAGACGAATCAGGTCACGCGCTATATCCTTTACCTTGTCCTTGGTGCGCTCACGCAGACGCTCCCATGCACCCGACCCCAAACGAGATAGGGTAGGGGCTGTTCCCTCACGTCCCTTGTATTTGCACAGACGGTGCAAATTGTGTATTGACACAAACAGCGTGTCACCTCCACGATAGACAATGCGCAGCATCTCCTGACGCTTGCCGTTGACCGTAGTGCTCACCAAACCGCCAAACTGACCTATGCCGTGATCCGAGTGCACCACATAGTCGCCTTGGCGCATCTCGTTCAGCTCTTTGAGGGTCATCACAGCCTTGCCTCGGCGTGCAGCATCGGTCTGACGCGACACACGGTGATATCGCTCGAAAATCTCGTGATCCGTATAGCAAACCATCCGTCGCACCTTGTCCACCCAGCCGCTGTGTAGCGTTCTGTCCACCGCTGTGAACGACACTTTCAAGTCTGTGCTTTGCTCGTTCTCACCCTCCACCACGGCTTTCAGACGGTCGGTCTGCTTCTTCTGGTCGGCAAGGATATAAATGGTGTAACCATCTGCCAGCTTGCGACGCAAGTCTGCCATCAGCAGCGAGAAGTCTTTGTGAAAAACCGGCTGCGGCTCGGTGTGAAAGGCAGTCTCTGTGACTCCGGAAAAAGTGCTCTTAGAGCGTATCTCAATACTATTGGACTGCTCAACTTGTTTGAACCATAGCGGCAACTCTTTCAGGCAGGTCCAGTCGTCAGACACCCAGCGCACATCCTTATCAGCCAGGTAGGTTCTGAGGTCAGTCATCTCTGCCTCATCGCTGTCTCTGCCTATGATGTCCGCTTCGTCCAACGAGGTCTTAGATAGTTGGGTCTCTATATCAAATGTGCGGCACGAGTCCAACTCGTCCCCAAAAAAGTCCAAGCGAAACGGCTCCTCGTTGCTGTAACTGAACACATCAACAATACCCCCTCGGATGGCATATTGACCGGGCTCATACACAAAGTCCACCCGCTCAAAGCCCAAATCGGCAAGCCTGTCACCTAACTCAGTAATGGCAAGCTCTTCGCCTACGCGCACGCGCAGACGCTTATCTATTAGGTCTTGCTGCTGCGGTACAGGTTCGTCCAAGGCTTTGGGGTAGGTCACTATACATACGCTCTGACCGCTGCTGAGTGCCGACAGACTCTTGGTGCGTTCCACGCTGTTTGCTTCGTCGCGACGCTGACGATGGTGAGCACTCGGCAGCGAGAACAAACCGGGCGTACACAACGCATCAAGGTCTGCGTACAGATACTGCGCCGCGTCCTCATCGTGCATCACCACCATGGTCACACCCGGGTTGAACAACACCCACTGACGCAATGTCATAGCCATAGCCGAACCGTTCAGTCCGCTCCATAACATCTTCTCCCCGCTCGGCAAAACGCGGCGACGAACATAAGTATCATATAGTTCCTGTAAAGTCATTCCTGTCCTCTCACAACACGATATGTTCCACCTCCACGGGTGACTGCATGAACAGCGTTGCCAAGCGACCAAACTTGTCCGACTGCTCGGTGCTCAAATAGCGGCACCTGCCGCCTTTCTCCAACCGACCGGCAAGGTCGCTGTGTCGCTGCAGATAGTCCGCTAACGACCGTGCCACAATGTCTCCCTGCACCATCACCCGTATGTCAGCAGGTAGGGCTGAGCGAATCTTGTCCAGCAGCAGCGGATAGTGCGTACATGCTAATAGCACGGTGTCTATCTGTTTGTCACTATGCAACATCAAGTCTATGTACTTATGCACAAAATAGTCCGCCCCGGCACTGTGATACTCATCGTTCTCCACCAACGGCACCCACATAGGGCAGGCTTGTTGCGTGATATGCAGGTTCGGAAATTGCTTGCTAATCTCTATCCGGTACGAGTCAGAAGCCACTGTACCCTCGGTCGCCAATACCGCCACATGACCGGTCTTCGTGTATTGCCCAATCACTTCGGCTGTCGGACGGATAATGCCCAACACACGTTTGCTGCGGCTGCCCTCTTGTTGCCAGATCTGCGGCAATCGCACTTGCTGAATAGTGCGCAGAGCCTTGGCCGAGGCTGTGTTGCAAGCCAGTATGACCAACTCACAACCCTGTGCAAATAGGTATTCAACCGCCTGACAGGTATAGTCATATATCACCTCAAACGAACGTGAACCATACGGCGCACGGGCATTGTCACCCAAGTATAAATAATCATACTCCGGCAACAACTTGCGCATACTGCTCAAAATGGTCAGTCCGCCAAAACCGCTGTCAAACACGCCTATCATAGTGCTCATATTGCGCCGCAAAGATAAGGCAAACCCTGCCGTTCTCCCAAAAACAAAATACAATGGCTGCGTTTTTATGCAATTCCCTTTCCGATTCCCCATCCGAATACCTGACATTAAAACGCACCCAAATGATTCAATTGCAACAATCTGATAATCAATGATAACCATTCTTCTGTAAGGCTATAAAAATACTGCTTTTTCGTGCTGTAATATATAGAATATCAATAAAATAAGAGTATCAATTAAACGGTCGTTTAATTGATACTTATTCTGCTCTGTGCCCGATGCAGCCTGCAATCGAGCCGTTTAGCCCCTTTTGTTAACAACGAGTTTTTCTCTTATTTGAGCCGCAAAGATAGAGTTGGTAAATCATTTGAACAAATTTTTGAACAAAAAATCTCCTTTTTTCTTGCAAATAGTATCAATTTGATAGTTTCTGTTATTTGGTGCTTTCCCCGTTTTTTGCCTGATTATTGTCTTTTGTGTTTTGTCCAAAAAAGTGCTATCCTGCCGTATCGGAATGTATCAATTAAACGACCCCTTTTCCGCACAACTTTTTTGATTAGGACGCGGTCGTCCCGCCCGCCTTTCAACTCTCAACTTAAAACAGCGACTTTGACAT
>CAMOHN010000048.1 GCA_946615455.1 uncultured Bacteroidales bacterium | reverse complement strand
GACGGACCGCAACTCTTCTATCACTTCGACGAACTGGCTTACGATTATTCCAAATGGCAGAGAGCCGACGAAGATTGGGGCAAGAACCCCTACGGAATGGCTGTCAAAGCAGACCATATCTATCTCAATGGCAGTAAGAAAGACACTGCCGAATTCAAGATGACTCCCAAGCCACGCCCCGAATCGCGCGGCTGGTTCCAAGAAGGTCCGCGTATGCAGGCCTATCAGCGTTTGGCTCAGGCCATTCAACTGCGCACTCGTATCATGCCCGATGTCTTTACCGGTAAACCCACCGCAAGCCAGTTGTACTCCGGTGCACAGAAACGCTTTGTCCAATGGGGAAACAATGTCTATGCCGTAGCGAACTATTCTGCTACCAAGACACTGGATATCACCTTGCCCGCAGGAACATGGTACGACTACTACGCAGGCGGCTCTAAGGCACAATCGACCTATACGCTGCAACCCAACGAGTTCCGCATCTTCACCGGCACGGCAGTCCAACTGCCTGTCATTCCCGCTGCCTATGACTATGTAGACAGTGTAGAACAAATTGAATGGTTCCCCCAGAACACCATCGGGACACGCAAAGTACTGATGGACAGACAGATATACATCGTGCGCGAAGACGGAAGCGTCTACACGCTCACCGGCGCACGCATCCGCTAACCCTATTCAGTAACCCTTAACCCATTGTTTCCGACTATGACAAGAAGACGATTCCTCCCTCTGTTGCTCGCACTGGTGAGCATGTTCTCGGCTTGCCGTCAGAACAAGCGGGATATTGTGATTTTGTTTGAGAACGATGTTCATTGCGCTGTTGAGACTTATTCCCGCATTGCCGGCTTGCGTGACGCAGCACTGAAATACACGCCCCATGTGGCGGTGGTCAGCGCAGGTGACTTTATCCAAGGCGATGTCATCGGTTCGCTCTCCAAGGGCGAGTATATCATTGACCTGATGAACACCGTTCCCTACGACGTGACCACCGTGGGTAACCACGAGTTTGACTACACCGTTGCCCGTCAGCAATGGCTCTTTGACCGCCTCACAGCAGATGTGGTGTGCTGCAACCTGTCCACCACCGACGGCAAAGACCTGTACCGTCCCTATGTCATCCGCAACTATGGTAATCGACGGGTGGCTTTTGTGGGAGCGGCTACACCCACCACTTTGCACTCCTCTACCCCGACCTTCTTCATGGACTCCAAGGGGCAAGTCATCTACGATTTCCACTTCGACGACACCTACACACTTATTGAGCAAGCAGCCACCCAAGCCCGCCGAGAAGGGGCAGACTATGTGATACTGCTAAGTCACCTGGGCGATGATACCCCCATAGCCAACAGCATGGACATGATTCGCCAAACGCGTGGCATTGACGCAGTGTTAGACGGTCACGCACACCATGTGCTCTACAGTCAGTTACCCAATGCCGACGGCGAATCCGTGTGGTTGCTCTCCACGGGTTCCAAGGGTAAATATATCGGTGAGTTGCACATTCGTCCGGATGGGACACTGCGCCCCGACCTGATTGTGCCAGATAGTCTTGCCAAAGCCCATCGGGTGGAAAACAGAATTCGAGAGATTGAGCAAGCCCTTGCCGAGCAAGTCAACCAAGTGGTTGGTTATAGCGAGGTGGACTTGTTGGATCGCGACATGCAGCAACAGCGTGTGGTGCGCTGGCAGGAAACCAACCTGAGCGACTGGGTTGCCGATGCCATGCGTGTAGTAGGCGGCGGACAGATAGGTTTCATGCACGGCGGCGGTCTGCGTGCGCCCATCCGCAAGGGCAACATCACACTGGGCGACCTTATCGCTGTCATTCCATTCAACAACCGCCTTGCAAAAGTGGAGATGACCGGTCAGCAACTCTTAGACGCTATGGAAGTGAGTGTGGTCACCTACCCCATTGAGAGCGGCGATTTTCATATAGGCAGCGGTCTGCGTTACAGCATTGACCCGAGCATCCCCTCGTCCGTACAATGGGACGAGCAAAACATGTTCGCCGGTGTGGGTTCAACACGGCGTATCGTGCGCATGGAAGTGCAGGACTCCAAGACAGGCAAATGGAAAAAAATAGACCCTAAGGCTGTCTATACCATCTCGGGCTTGAACTACACGCTGCTCAACCAAGGGGCATCGGGTATGTTCCGCTATGCCAAGCCCATTCCATCAGACGACATGAAAGACACCGACATATTGCTCACCTATCTGCGCTTGTTGGGCGACACTATTCGCGCCGCTCAATATCCTGAGGATATCAATGAGAAGCGGTTCACGGTGGTAGAGCCGTAAGGGAACAGTTATTTCCTCAAACGACGGAAGTAATAGTCAAACAGAATACTTCTTGACTCAATGGTCTGCGGGTAGTCCACCACGGCTGCCCGCAGATTTTGTTTGCGTCTGTCGTGCATAACGGGTGTGCCAGCCATTTTGAGGAAGTCCCACCGTGCCTTAACCACACTGCCGGCATGTGCGGCCTGCCCTGTGAGAAGGAACTGCATGGCTGCCACATAGTCCAGCACCAAGCGACACAGCAAAACCCAAAAAAGACGCAAAGCTGGCAAGTTCTTGTAGAGCATGAGCAGGTTGTTGCGGAAGTTGAGGTAGGTCTTGCGCGGACTGGTATATGCCAAGGCACCACCGCCTACATGATAGACCACGCTCTGAGGAACGCAAACCAAGCGATAGCCACGGCACTGCAAGCGCCAGCATAAGTCAATCTCTTCCATGTGAGCGAAGAAGTCCGCATCCAACCCGCCAGTCTGTTTATAGACCTCGGTTCGAATACACAGTGCAGCCCCTGAAGCCCAAAAGACCGATTCGATGGTGTCATACTGCCCCTTGTCTGCCTCGACATAGCCAAGTATGCGCCCGCGACAGAAGGGATAGCCCAGTGCGTCCATCTTGCCACCGGCCGCACCGGCATGCTCGAACATCACGGGACTGTCACCCTTTTGCAGTGAGTGCCAACTCAGAATCTTGGGCTGACAAGCCGCCACCTCGGGATGAGCATCCATGTATGTAAGCATGGGCTTGAGCCAACCGGCTGTGACCGCCACATCCGAGTTGAGCAGCACCGAATAGTCGGAACTGACCTGCTGCAAGGCGCGATTGTACCCCTCGGCAAAACCATAGTTGCGATCGAGACGAATGATACGGACAGTGGGGAACTCGTCCGTCAGTACAGACAGACTATCATCGGTGCTGCCATTGTCAGCCACCACCACCTCTGCCCAATCAGACGGGGTATGCGCTACCACCGAGGGTAGAAACCGACGGAGCATGTCCGCTCCGTTCCAGTTGAGTATAACGACGCTGCATTTCATTGTTGCAAGTGCTCCCATTTCCAGCGATTGTGAGTCCACAGCCATAAGAAAGGCTGTTCCCGTATGTTCTGTTCCAATTGTCGTGCGTATCGTTCGGTCAGTTCACCCTGTTCAAGGCTTGCCGGATCGGTGGTTATCAGGTCAAAGCGACAACGATAGACACCACGGCTGAATTGGACAATGTTCAGGTAGCAGACGGCAAAGCCCAACTTGCGACTCAACACCTCGCCTCCACCCAAGAAGCCCGTATCTTGATGCAAAAACATCGTGCGGTGGAACACATTCTTGGGCGATGCTTTCTGGTCACTAACCAAGCCCAAGGTGAAGAGTCTGCCCGAGTGTTTGATGGCAATCAGGCGGCGGACAAGGTCGTTCTTTTCGATATTGCAGTCTTTTCCGCTTCGCTGTTCGCGCAGCTGTAGCATGAGCCTGTCCACAGCGGCATTCTTCTGCCGACGATAGACATTATAGTGCTGAATGGCAGGGTCTTGATAGTGTTGCTGAATTTCAGGCAGCCACTCCCAGTTGCCCATATGGCCGAGCATGAAGACGGTTCCCTGCCTTAGGTGTGTCCACTGCTCCATTGCCTCAACATTCTCAAAGTGTATGTGCTCGCGCATCTGCTCGTGCGTGGCACGGTAACTCCAAATGATTTCGACAATGACATCGGCAAAGTGGTGATAGAACTGCTTTTCCAGTTGCACTATCTCGGCAGCCGTCTTGTCGGGGAAGGAGTTGGTCAGATTAAGACGCGTTATTCTGCGTCGGTAGCGCACCACATAGTAGATGAGGGGAAAGAGTAGCCAATCGCTCCACCGATACAATGCCGTGAGCGACAAGCGACTAAAGAGCGAAACGATGAGACGAACCATTGCTATAACTCACTTAACAAAGAAACGATGAGACTGACTATGAACCAAACAGGTACGGTGAGCAGGAGACTGTCAAAGCGGTCGAGTACACCGCCATGCCCGGGCATGAAACAGCCGCTGTCCTTCACGCCGAGCGAGCGTTTCATAAGGCTTTCCATCAGGTCGCCCAAAGTGGCGGTGGTGGATACGACAACTGCAAACAGCACTGCGTGCCACCACATCACTGGCTCAACGTAATCAGCATAGGCTCGCCCCATCCAGCCTACCCAAACGAACACAGCGGCACACAACAAAGTAAATACATAGCCGCCTGCCAGCCCTTCCCAACTCTTGGCAGGACTGATATGAGGTGCCATCTTGTGATTACCATTGGGCATCAGTTTGGCTGTGGTACACCCAACAATATAGGCACCCGTATCATTCACCCAAATGGCAATGAACACCATGAGTAGGCAGTAGGGACTGAACAGCAACAAGAAATTGGTCAGCATAAAGGGGAAGGCAATCATCCACTGCGACTGCAACAGCGTGCCCCAGTCATGTATGGGCTTATCCGTATGCCGGAACACCTCGCTGACCAACAGCACTACCATCAACACAAGCCATACCAGAAACAAAACTCCTCCAATCACTCCATAGACACCAGCTAAACCTTCGTCACTACCCGGGTGAGCATTGACTTCCGCCGAGGCAAGACTCAGGAAAAACCCGGTAGCAAACAACAGCGCGGCAGCCACCATCGCTCCGACGGTTTGTCTGCGCTGTGCAGACATAAGGTGCATATACTCACGAACAGCCAACAGCGTCACAATCAGGAATACTGCTCCAAAATAGTAGCGGTTGACCAATATGGACGACACCACTACGGCTGCATATACCGTAGCCGAAAGCGTGCGCTTGATAAATTCATTCATAATTTTCGATTGTTTTATTTAACTATTTGTTTATATACTTTACTTTTGTGCCGTAAAGAAGTCTAACAATCCATTAAACTAACTTTGCGTATGGAACAATCTGTTTGCCTATCGTTGCTTGAGCCGGATGAGCGCGAGCAATTGGACTACATCTGGAACCACATTCCTGAGCAAGACCGTGTCGGCATGACGCAGGACGATGTGCTCTTTGTGTTGGATGCCATGGACGACTACCTCGAGCAAGCCGGTCTGCTGACCGTGGACGAGAAGACAGGCGAAGTGACCTACCTTGACGGCGACATTGACGAGACCGAACAACTCAACTACCTACTTGCCGAAGCCAAGCGACAAAACCGTTCTTTGAGTTCGTCACAAGTACAAATCATCTTGGACGGTGAATTGCAGTACGGCATTGAACAAGGCTATTATGAGGAGGAGGACTGACCTCCTCCTTTTTTTATTATCACTTCTGCTCGGGTTTGAGCCAGCGGTCTAACCAGCCAAAGAACGTGCGTTGCCACAAGATGCCGTTCTGTGGTTTGAGCACCCAGTGGTTCTCATCGGGGAAGATGAGCAACTCGGCGGGTATGCCGCGCATCTTGGCAGCATCAAAGGCAGCCATGCCTTGGTTGGCCAATATGCGATAGTCTTGCTCGCCGTGGATACACAAGATGGGTGTATCCCACTTGTCCACAAAACGGTGCGGCGAGTTGGCAAAGGTGCGTTGCGCCACAGCATTCTCTTTGTCCCAATAGGCTCCGCCCATATCCCAGTTGGCAAACCATTTCTCCTCGGTCTCAAGGTACTGCATCTCCATGTTGAAGATTCCGTCGTGGGCAATGAACGCCTTGAAACGGTGGTCATGATGCCCTGCCAGCCAATAGACGCTGAATCCGCCGAACGATGCCCCCACACAACCCAAATGGTCGCGGTCTATATAGGGCAGGCTGTCCACAGCCTCGTCAATGGCAGTCAGATAGTCACGCATGCACTGACCACCATAATCACCGCTAATCTGTTCGTTCCACTCCTTGCCAAAGCCGGGCAAGCCGCGTCGATTGGGAGCCACCACCACATAGTCGTTGGCTGCCATCATCATAAAGTTCCAACGATAGCTCCAGAACTGGCTGACAGGACTCTGCGGACCACCTTCGCAATAGAGTAAGGCAGGGTATTTCTTGTTCGGGTCGAAATGGGGCGGCAGCACGATCCATGTGAGCATCTGTTGCCCGTCGGTTGTGGTCTGCCAGCGCGGGATGACCGTGCCCATGATGATTTGGTCGTAGATATTCTTGTTCTCTGTGGTGAGTTGGGTCCAGTGCTTCTCGCCTGTGTTGTCAATACAGAGTTTATACAGTTCGTTCGCCTCGCACATGGAGTGTCTGAGGCAATAGAGCATGATTCCTTCGGGATACATGTTGGCAGGTGCAAAGACGGGCACAAAATCATATTGTCCTTCGGTCAATGCCTGGCAGTTGCCCGCAAGGTCGGTCATATAGAGCATCGTTGTTCCGTGCCATACGGCGCTGAAGACAAGGTGGTTCTCGTCGTACCAATAGTAGGCATCGACGGGTGTGTTCAGTGCCTCAGACACGAAGGTGCGTTTGCCCGTCTTGAGGTCTTGCACCATGAGGCGTTGCAGGTCGCTCTCGTAGCCGTCGCGTTCCATGCTGAGCCATGCGATCTTGCTGCCGTCGGGTGAATAGAGCGGGTTGATGTCATAACCGCCTATGCCCTCGGTGAGGTTGGTTTCCGTGCCTTCTTCGACATTGTATAGATAGATGTCGGAGTTGGTGGACAGCGCATAGTCCATGCCGCTCTTCTTGCGGCAAGTATAGGCTATCTGTTTGCCGTCGGGTGACCATGCCCACTGCTCCACACCGCCAAAGGGGCGCATCGGACTCTCGTAAGGTGTGTCTTTGAGCAGGTTCTTGGCTGCGCCAATCTGCACATGGCCGATGGTCATCTCGTTCTTATAGGTCAGTTCCACCGGTGCAAGGAAGGGCTGCGGAGCCGTCTCTACCCACTCATCCCAATGCTTGTACATCAGGTCATCGACCACGCGGCCGGTAGCCTTGGGCAGGTCGGGATAGCGATCGGCAGTCGTGGGGACGGTCTTGACGGCAGAGATGAGCAAGATCTGATCGCGGTAAGGGTTGAACAAGAAGCCTTCAATCTCGTTGTCATACCCTTCTACCTCAAGGTCACGGTTGTGCTGTCGAAGATAGAGTTTGCCTCCCCGCAAATAAGCAAGCACGCCGCTATTGCCGAACCATGCAGGCGAATTGCCCACAAACTCGTCCAACACCACAAAGCCCTTGTCCTGCTGTTCTTGGCAGATGCGGATCCAAGTGGTTGAGCGGTTCTCGGGCACGCTGTA
>CAMOHN010000047.1 GCA_946615455.1 uncultured Bacteroidales bacterium | reverse complement strand
GTTTTTTGGAGTCGCGGTTGTCAATGAGCGGGTCATTGAACGCATCCACATGTCCCGAAGCCTTCCACGTAGTGGGGTGCATAAAGATGGCAGCGTCGATACCTACTATGTTGTCGTGCATACGCGTCATGGCATTCCACCAGTATTGTTTGATATTGTTTTTGAGTTCGACACCGTTCTGTCCGTAATCATAGACAGCGCCTACCCCATCGTAGATTTCACTACTTGGAAAGACAAATCCATATTCTTTGCAATGTGCTACTATTTTTTTGAATGTTTCTTCTTGTGTTGCAGCCATAGTTTATGTGGTTTAGCGGTTGTTTAATGATAGTTTATCAATAGTTTATCAATAGTTTAACGGTTGTTTAGCAGTTGTTTGACGATGGTGCTTATCATGCGTCCTTCGGCTTTGCCGGCTAGTTGTTTGGTGGCTGTTCCCATCACCTTACCCATGTCTTGTGGACCGGTTGCTCCCACGGCATTAATGATTTGCTTGAGGGCGGCAGTCAGTTCCTCTTCGCTGAGCATAGCGGGCAAGTACTGCTCAATCACCTTGCATTGCGCCATCTCTTCTTCCGCCAATTCGGGTCGTCCTGCACTGCGATACATCTCGGCAGACTCCTTGCGTTGTTTGACAAGTTTTTGCAAGATCTGCAATGCTTTTTCGTCTTTCAGTTCGCCATCGCTCCCCGGGGCTGTTTTGGCTTCCAAGAACTCTTTTTTAATGCCGCGTAATGCGTCCAACGCGACTTTATCCTTAGCGAGCATTGCTTTTTTGATATCCTCGCTGATTTGATCAAAGATTGTCATAATGATTGATTTTTAGTCCAAAATTTCGGGCGGCAAAAATAGTGCCTTTTCATAGGACTGACAAAACAAAATGAACATAAATTTGTATTCCGTCCAACATACTGCCATTTTGGCAGACATTCGTAAGAATCCTAAGATATGGCACGGAGTTTGCAGCACGATAAGCGGACAAAAACATAAACTCTAAATACAAGCATTATGATGAACATTCAACCGTTAGCCGATCGTGTTCTGGTAAGACCGATGGCTGCAGAGACAACGACTGCGTCGGGCATCATCATCCCCGACAGTGCAAAAGAGAAACCCTTGCGTGGTGCCGTATTGGCTGTAGGTCAAGGAACTAAAGATGAACAGATGGTACTCAAAGCCGGTGACGAGGTGTTGTACGGCAAGTACGCAGGCACCGAGATTGAGGTGGACAATGAGAAGTTGCTTATCATGCGTCAAAGCGATGTGCTGGCTGTCATCAAGTAAAGGTGTTTCAACTTATTAAAATCAAAACGTTTAATCTGATAAAAACAGTGGATGCAAGACATCCCGACAAATATTATGGCAAAAGAAATTTCATACAATATCGAAGCTCGTGACGCGCTCAAACGCGGTGTGGATCAGTTGGCAAATGCCGTCAAAGTGACCTTGGGTCCGAAAGGCAGAAATGTGATTATTGACAAGAAGTACGGTGCTCCCCAAATCACCAAGGACGGTGTGACTGTAGCCAAAGAGATTGAGCTGAAAGACGCTCAAGAGAACCTTGGTGCTCAGTTGGTTAAGGAGGTAGCCTCGAAGACGGGCGACCAAGCCGGTGATGGTACGACTACTGCTACCGTTTTGGCACAAGCCATTGTGGGTGTGGGTCTGAAGAATGTGACAGCCGGAGCCAATCCGATGGACCTGAAACGCGGTATTGACAAAGCCGTAGCAGCCATTGTAAAGCGCATCAAAGAGCAGAGCGAAGAGGTGGGTAACGACTTCAACAAGATTGAGCAAGTTGCCACCATTTCCGCCAATAACGATGCCGAGATAGGCAAACTGATTGCCGATGCCATGCGCAAGGTAAGCAAAGATGGTGTCATCACCATCGGCGAAGCCAAAGGTATGGACACCACCATTGATGTGGTACAAGGTATGCAGTTCGACCGCGGCTATATCAGCCCCTACTTTGTGACTAACACCGAGACCATGGAAGCCGAGATGGACAAGCCTTATATTCTGATTCACGACAAGAAGATCAGCAACCTCAAGGAGTTGTTGCCGGTTTTGGAACCTGCAGTACAATCCGGTCGTCCGTTGCTCATTATAGCCGAGGATGTGGATAGCGAAGCACTGACCACCTTGGTTGTCAACCGTCTGCGTGCTCAGTTGAAGATCTGCGCCGTTAAGGCTCCCGGCTTTGGTGACCGCAGAAAAGAGATGTTGGAAGACATCGCTATCCTGACCGGTGGAACCGTCATCAGCGAGGAGAAAGGCATTAAGTTGGAGAGTGCCACCATTGATATGCTCGGCACGGCTGAGACTGTGACCGTAAGCAAGGACAACACGACCATCGTCAACGGTGCCGGTGACAAGGAAGCTATTGCAGCCCGCATTGCTCAAATCAAAGCCCAGATTGCTGCCACCAAGTCATCTTACGACAAGGAGAAACTGCAAGAGCGTCTTGCCAAATTGGCAGGCGGCGTAGCCCAACTCAACGTAGGTGCTGCATCAGAAGTAGAGATGAAGGAGAAGAAAGACCGCGTTGACGATGCTTTGAGTGCCACTCGTGCAGCCATTGAGGAGGGTATCGTACCCGGCGGTGGTGTTGCTTACATCCGCGCACAAGAAGTGTTGGCAAGTCTGAAGGGTGACAACGAGGACGAGCAGACCGGTATCGAGATTGTTTGCCGTGCCATTGAAGAGCCTCTGCGTCAAATTGTTGCCAATGCCGGTAAGGAAGGTGCTGTTGTGGTTGACAAAGTTCGTCAAGGCAAAGGAGACTTTGGTTATAATGCCCGCAAAGACGAGTATGAAGACCTCAAGAAAGCCGGTGTGGTTGATCCCGCCAAAGTGGCTCGTGTAGCGTTGGAGAACGCAGCCAGCATAGCCGGTATGTTCCTCACCACCGAGTGCGTCATCACCGAGGTGAAAGAGGACACTCCTGCCCCCGCAATGCCCCAAGGCGGTATGGGCGGTATGATGTAAGCCTACCCTTTCCTATATAAAACATAGAGCATCAGCGCAACCTCATCTTTGAGATTGCGCTGATGTTTTTATGTGCTGATTCTTTGACAGACCGAAACTTTGCCCTACTTTTGCGCATATTCCTATCAATCATTCCATCTTAGTGTCTAAATCGAACTAACCTATGAAGAAATTGTTTGCCGTTATCAGTTTTTTTCCATTATTGTGTGCGTGCCAAAAAGCACCTCAAACAGATGTCGTCAATAAGCATATTGACTTTTCCGACGTGCATATATGCGACTCATTCTGGTCGCCCCGTTTGGAGCGTGTGGCAACCGTCACTATCCCTGTCTGCATTGACCAAACGGAAGTGCAGACGGGTCGTATCCGTAACTTCGAGAACGCTGCCCGAGGAGAAGGCAAACACTCAGGCATTTTCTTTGACGACAGCGATGTCTATAAAGCCTTGGAAGCCATCGCATACAGTCTGATCAACCATCCGGATTCGGCTATGGAAGCCAAAGCCGATGAGTGGATTGAGAAGATTGCAGCCGCCCAACAGTCGGATGGCTATATCAACACCTTTTATACGCTGACCGGCTTGGACAAGCGGTGGACTGATATGGACAAGCACGAGATGTATTGCGCCGGGCATCTCATCGAGGCGGGTATAGCCTACAAGAAAGCTACCGGAAAAAGGCAATTGCTGGATGTCGGTATCCGAATGGCAGACCATATCATGTCGCTCTTTGGGGAAAACGGCAGGCACTGGGTGCCTGGACACGAAGAGATCGAGTTGGCTCTGGTTAAACTGTATGAAGAGACTGGAGAATGCAAATATTTAGACTTTGCTTATTGGCTGCTCTCCGAGCGCGGGCATGGCTACGGTTATGGAGCCGAAAGTATAAAGGACTCGCTCAACCAATGGAATGCGCCCTATTATCAAGATGCTGTACCCGTTAAAGATTTGCGCAGTATTTCGGGGCATGCCGTGCGCTCGATGTACCTTTACTGTGCTATGTCGGACGTGGCAGCACGCATACCTAACACAGGTTATGAAGAAGCTCTTGACTCTCTTTGGGTAGATGTGACGAAGCGCAATATGTACCTGACGGGTGGCATCGGAGTGGCATATTGCACTGAAGGGTTTGCCGCCGACTACGAACTTCCCAACAAAGAGGCCTACTGCGAGACTTGCGCCTCGGTGGGTATGGCACTATGGAACAGTCGCATGGCAGAGCGAACGGGCAATGCCAAATACTACGATATACGATATATTAGAGCGAAGTGTGTATAACGCAATGCTTGCCGGCATCAATTTGGACGGCAATCGTTTTTTCTATGTCAACCCCTTGGCATCGGACGGCAACCATCACCGCAAGGCATGGTTCGGCTGTGCCTGCTGCCCCTCGAACATCTGCCGTTTTATGGCTTCGCTCGGCAATTATATCTATGCCGCCAACGACACGGCGCTCTATGCCAATCTTTATATAGGCAATGAGGCAACCTTCAAGGTCGGGAAAGAGGATGTTTCTTTGACTATGACGACCGACTACCCATGGCAGGGGCATTCAACCATTCGTTTTCGAAGTGATATGAATAAGTCGTTGTTGCTGCGTATTCCCGATTGGTGCAAACACTATACGATTGCAGTCAACGGCGAACCTATTATGCCGTTGGTGGTGAATGGGTATGCCCGTATCAGTCGATTGTGGAAAGAAGGGGATGAAGTGAGCATTTGTATGGATATGCCGATAGAGTTGGTGTCAGCCGACCCACGCGTTAAGGCAGACAAGGGCAGACGTGCTGTTCAACGCGGGCCGTTGGTTTATTGCGCCGAACAGGCGGATAATACGATGGATATTGAGAATCTCGTACTGACCGATACTACTCGTCTAACCACTGTTTATGACTCTGATTTGCTTGGCGGTGTTATGACTATTGACGGAATGGATCAGGCATTGTCAACAATCCACCTTATCCCCTACTATGCGTGGGACAACCGTGAGAGTGGCAAGATGGCTGTCTGGCTTCACCACCGATTAAAGTGAATATTCTCGGCTTTGAACTTGTCTTTGACGGCAGGTTGTTCGTTGGGAACCCCCAGCACGACCAAACACATCGGAACGATATGTTCGGGTGAGCCGATGATTTGGCTGACAGCATTCACCTTTTCCATAATAGGATAGACACCCACCCACAGTGAGCCTAATCCCAAGGCATGGGCTGCAAGCAGCATGTTCTCGGTGGCAGCCGAAGTGTCTTCCACCCAATAGCCTTGGGCTTCGCCTTCAAGTGCTTTTTGCATATCGCCGCAAACGACAATGGCATGAGAGGCTCCGTTGCCTATACGCGAGGATGGCAATGCCTCGTTGAGACGGTCCAATACTTCTTGCTCATCCACCACCACAAACGCCCATGGTTGTTTGTTGACTGCTGTTGGGGCACTCATGCCGGCACGGAGGATGGTTTCAATCTGTGCCTCGGTCAGTTTGTCGCCTGTAAACTGGCGAACCGATACACGGGTGTTAATCACTTCCAAAGCAGCCTCTTGGCGGCTTTGCGTATCTGCCTGCTTGCAGCATGCTGTTGCGGTCAATGCCATCATAATAAAGAATGCAAGTTTTTTCATAGGTTGTATAATGTTAATCAAAGGTTGTTTCAAGTGAAGCGGAAGCCAATGCCGAAGTCCAGATTCTCGGCTTTGAAGAAATGCAGTTTCAGCCCGAGGTTGAAAAAGAAATGCTCGGAGCAATAGTAACGGAGCTGAATCTTCTGGTAGCACCATCCGTCTTGGTATGTGCTCGATTTGAGCGGATTATAGGCATAGAAAATGCCACGGTTGAGGGGCTTTCCGCCATTGTTTTTGACCGCAGCATACGGTTCAAGGTTCTTGACGGGATCGTACAGGTAAAGACCTATATGATAGCCGAATGTGAAATTGCCGATGATACATTCGGGTTGCAGGCTCACACCGGCACGCAGACAATTGGTCACACGACTTTCAGAGAGGTAGGTTTTGCTGAAATATGTGGTGTGTCGGTTCCCTTCGGCAGCAAACTCGTCGCACACTGCGGCATAGGCTCCATCATAGAAGAAGTCGGCACCCAAGCCTATACGGAAGATAGCCAAGGGCTGCCAATAGCCTGATAGACTGACAGTGGCTGTTCCGAACCAGTCCCGGTCCTTATAATAGACGCTGCGCACACCGCCTGCCACGAGCAATTCAATACCCCATTTCTTTTTGACATGCTGATAGAGTCCTTCATAGCACAACGGGTCTGGCTCCCAGTGGTGGAAGCCTTGTGTCTTGCGTTTTGGGGTATAGGCCATACCTATTTCGGCATTAAACATGTTATAGCCGCCATTGGGTGTCATGATGCTGGCATTGCTCAGATGCTGCCATGCAAAGGAGAGGGTGACATCCCAGTTATCGCCAAAAGGAAAATCGAAATAAAACCCTGCCGTCATAAAGGCATTGGCAATACTACCTATGGAAGCATTGGCAATCTGTTCACCATTGACTTTGATATTCTTCCATCGCTGGTCGTCAGGCACAGTGTTGGCATAGGTGCGGGTCACAAAGCCTACACCGGCACCGGGACGCAGACCAAAGATTGCACGTGGGTGGTTGACCAACGGGATATTGAAATAGGCATGTGGAGCAATAGCCTGCCCCAAGAACTTGTTATGTCCCAAATCAACTGCGGTCAGTGCCAAGCCGATGGAAGCATTGTTCCACTCCTGCAAACATTTCCATCGACCGGTAGGCAAGAACTCCACCGCCACCGTTCCGCCCAACACAACAGGACGGGAAATGTAGAAGTCCATCTTGTCATCATGGTTGAGGTAGCCTAAAGTCAGACTACCTCTGTAGCGCATCAGATAGGAGATGTCCGAACGGGTACGATGGTTGGAACGGGGATAGCGCACTGCCGGTGCGGCATTGGCGAGACAAATGCCGACCAATAACAGCAGTATAGCGACTGTGCGTCTAAAGTTGATGCAGGGGTGAGGCTGAAGAATGGTCATTGGGATTAGCGTTCTTGTTATTGAGGTTGGTCAAGAAAACGATTGACCCGTTCGATGAGTTGCTGCTCGGCGGTGGCAAGGTCGTCATTGACAATGACACAATCAAAATAGGGCTGCTCCTGCATTTCCATTTCGGCTTTGTTGACACGCTCTTCGATTTTCTCGGGCGAATCGGTAGCACGACCTATAAGCCGGCGGCGCAGTTCGTCCACTCCGGGTGGTGCTACAAAAACAGACAGTGCTCGGTCTCCAAAGATGCGTTTGAGGTTCTTTCCTCCTTGTACATCCACATCAAAGATGACATGGTGTCCTGCTGCTTCAATGCGCTCCACTTCACTGCGAAGCGTGCCATAGTAGGTGCCGGCATAGACCTGCTCGTACTCAATGAAGGCATCTTCTGCTATGAGTTGCTCAAAGCGGTCATTGCTCAAAAAATAGTATTCACGCCCGTCCTGCTCCTGCCCGCGCGGGGGACGAGTGGTGCAGGAAACGGAAAAACGCAAGTCGTTACGCTGGGACAAAAGATAATTGACCAAGGTGCTCTTGCCACTGCCCGATGGGGCTGAAAAGATAAGTATCATGATTACAAAAAAAAGATTATAGGACATTGAGTACTTGTTCCTTGATCTGTTCCAACAGGTCTTTCATTTTGACTACCAGAATCTGCATATCGCTCTGGTTGGATTTAGAACCGAGGGTATTGATTTCGCGTCCCATCTCTTGTGCGATAAAGCCCAGT
>CAMOHN010000046.1 GCA_946615455.1 uncultured Bacteroidales bacterium | reverse complement strand
CTTAAATAAGAAAAAAATGTTTAGATTATATTATTTCATGGTTTTATTTTGTTAAAGGAGTTTTTGTGACGGGAGTATGTCTCTGTTCGGAACTTTTTTTATTGTCCTTCTGTAAAAGTGGTTTGTCCCTCATGGTATGTCTATCAGTCTTTTCCGGAGTTAGATCCGTCCCATTTTTGGTGGTTTGTGGAGCGGAAGAAGTAGAGGAAGGTGATGATGATTTCATATAGTGAATACGCGTATCTTTCGGAAAAGCATTATGAGCAATCTGAATCTCTGATTCAGATGAATCTATATAAACATCTTTAAGATTCGAACATGATTCAAATGCTGATGAATTAATTTTTTTTACACTATTTGGGATTGTGATGCTTTCCAACTTATCACATAAGAGAAAACATGCGAAGCTTATTTCTGTAAGATTATTTGACAGAACAACGGTTGTCAAATTTGAGCAACGTGTGAAGGCAAAATCTTCAATTTTTGTTACGCTATTTGGTATCGTAATGGAGGATATGGGAGTACCACTAAAAGCATGTTCTCCTATTTTTGAGAGAGATGTGGGGAGAATAATATCCTCTATTCGATAATTTGATTCAAAAGCGTTATTTCCAATGGAGGTAATTCCATTGGAAATGCGAACATGGTATAGTAGCGAAATATATGGAGTCCAAGGATGGCAACCGTTCATATCTTTCCCCCACCGACATCCCCATCTATAGTTGTTTATTTGTCCAAATCCGCTGATAATCAGAGTTCGAGTCTTCGGGTTAAACATCCAAGTCGCGTTAGGTCCACATTCTCCTGAATAGGAGTCCACAATGGATGTTTTTGGCGTTTTACAATTCTGCAAGAGAATTGTAAGCAGGACTAATAACGCTAAAAATGTTTTTTTGTGTTTCATATTCAATGTCTTTAGTGAATAAAAAGCGGGACTGCAATATTGCTGTTCCGCTAACTGAGGCTCTCGCATTGCCTGACTTGTAAAACAAACAACATTTTAGTCCCACGTGGATATGTATAACACAACCTCGAAAACTCGCATTAAACGAGTTTTGGGTTAATACATTCCAAGTGAGCATCTTTATGCTGCATCGTTTTGACAAGTCTTCGAATTTGCGAGATTCCAGTTAGCCAAAACAAAGCGCGTAAAACGCTTTTTGATATATGTCCTCCTATTTAATGTCGGTGAGCGACAATAATATTGTTAAAACAGTTTATGACGATTTATTCCATCCTGCCGTGGCATTGTTTGTATTTCTTGCCACTGCCGCAGGGGCAGGGGTCATTGGGGCGTGGTTTCTTGTCGGCAATGATAGGCATCTGTTTTTGCACCTCACGGGTGTCGCGTCCGGCTGCTTGTGCCATACCCGAGGCTTGGGCAGCACGCTGAACCGTGTCTTTCTGGGTGCGGTATTTGGACATGTCCATGCGTCGCTCGGCTTGAGCCTGCTGCATGCGCTGCGGGTCTTGTTGCGGTATGTAACCACGCATCAATATGCCTATGGCACGGCGGTTGAAACGGTCCAGCATTGACTTGAATATATTGAACGACTCCAACTTATAGATTAACAGCGGGTCTTTCTGCTCATAGCTGGCGTTCTGCACGCTCTGTTTGAGTTCATCCAACTCGCGGAGGTGCTCCTTCCACTCGTCGTCAATGACATAGAGTACCATGCGTTTCTCAAACTCCTTGACCACCTCGCGGCAGTCGGTCTCGGCGGCACGCTTGAGGTTGACCGAGATGTTATATACACGCTTGCCGTCAGCAATGGGGATGAGTATGTTCTCGTACATAGCCCCCTTGTCTCTATAGACTTGCTGAATGACGGGATTGGCGGTGGTCATCAGTTTGTCCATGCGGCGTTTGAAACTGTCCAAAGTGGCTGTGGCCAATATCTCGGATAGTTTCTCTTCTTTGCTGCGACGGAAGGTGTCCTCGTCAAAAGGCACTTCCATGGCAAAAGTCTGCATCACGCTCTCGGTAAGCAGGTCATAGTCCATACCCATGCGGGCATCTGCCACTATGGATTCAGCCACATCGTATATCATGTTGGTGATGTCCACACCTATTCGCTCACCCATCAGGGCATGGTGTCGCTTGGCATAGATGACATTGCGCTGCTGGTTCATCACATCGTCATACTCAATCAGACGCTTGCGGATGCCGAAGTTGTTCTCCTCTACTTTTTTTTGCGCTTTCTCTACATTGGACGAAATCGTCTTGTGCTCAATGGATTCACCTTCTTTCCAACCACCAAAACGGTCCATAATGCCGGCTATGCGGTCTGCGCCGAACAAGCGCATAAGGTCGTCCTCCAACGAGATGAAGAACACGCTGCTTCCCGGGTCGCCTTGTCGTCCGCTTCGTCCGCGTAACTGACGGTCCACACGACGGCTCTCGTGACGCTCCGTGCCAATGATGGCCAGACCGCCGGCTTGCTTGACCTCGTCCGTGAGCTTGATGTCCGTACCACGACCTGCCATGTTGGTAGCAATGGTCACCACACCACGGCGGCCCGCTTGAGCCACAATCTCAGCCTCACGCTGGTGCAACTTGGCATTCAGTACGTTGTGAGGTATCTTGCGCATGGTCAGCATACGGCTCAACAGCTCGCTTATCTCCACCGAAGTGGTACCCACCAACACCGGACGACCGGCAGCTATAAGATCTTCAATCTCCTTGATGACCGCGTTGTACTTCTCGCGCTTGGTGCGGTAGATACGGTCGTTCATATCTATGCGGGCTATGGGTTTGTTGGTCGGAATGACCACTACATCCAGCTTGTAGATGTTCCAAAACTCGCCCGCCTCGGTCTCCGCCGTACCGGTCATGCCTGACAGCTTGTTGTACATGCGGAAGTAGTTCTGCAGTGTGATGGTGGCAAAGGTCTGTGTGGCAGCCTCCACCTTGACATTCTCTTTGGCCTCAACGGCTTGGTGCAGACCGTCCGACCAGCGGCGACCTTCCATCACACGACCCGTCTGCTCATCAACAATCTTGACCTCGTTGTTGTCTATGATATAGTCCACGTCCTTCTCAAACAGCGTGTAGGCTTTCAGCAGCTGGTGCACGGTGTGTACACGCTCAGACTTGATGGAGTAGTTGGTCAGAATCTCGTCCTTGCGCTGCTGTTTCTGCTCCGCAGTAAGCGACTCTTTCTCCAATTCGGCCATCTCTGAACCTACATCGGGCAGCACGAAGAAATTCGGGTCGTCTGTATTACCCGTCAGGGTGTCTATGCCCTTGTCGGTCAGTTCGATGGACTTGTTCTTCTCGTCGATGACAAAGTAGAGTTCGTCGGTGGCTATATGCATGTTCTTCTCCTGCTCTTGGAGATAGAACTCTTCTGTTTTCTGCAGTCTGACCTTAATGCCCGGTTCGCTCAAGAACTTGATCAGGGCTTTGTTCTTGGGCATACCTTTGTAGCTGCGGAACAGTGCCAATTCGCCCGCCTCGCGCTCCTTGGGGTCTTCGCTCTGCATCTTGCTTTTGGCTTCAACCAACAACTTGGTGGTCAGCGTGGTCTGTGTGCGCACCAACAGTTCGACACGGTGCTTATACTCGTCAAACATCTGCTCTTCGCCCTTGGGTACGGGACCGGAGATGATAAGCGGCGTGCGGGCATCGTCAATCAAGACCGAGTCCACCTCATCGACAATGGCGAAATTGTGCCCGCGCTGTACAAGATCCAGCGGCGATGTCGCCATGTTATCGCGCAGGTAGTCAAAACCGAACTCGTTGTTGGTGCCGAAAGTGATGTCGCAGGCGTAGGCTCGACGCCGCTCTTCGCTGTTGGGACGGTATTTGTCAATGCAGTCCACCGTCAAACCGTGGAACATATAGAGCGGCCCCATCCACTCCGAGTCACGCTTGGCCAGATAGTCATTCACTGTCACCACATGCACGCCCTCGTGCGTCAAGGCGTTCAAGAACACGGGTAGGGTAGCCACCAAGGTCTTACCTTCACCCGTCGCCATCTCGGCGATCTTGCCTTGGTGTAGAACCACGCCGCCAAAGAGTTGGACATCATAGTGTATCATGTCCCATGTGATCTCGTTGCCACCCGCCATCCAATGATTATGATAGATGGCTTGCTCGCCGTCAATCTCCACAAAGTCAAAACGGCTGTCGGCTGCCAAGTCCTTGTCCATCTGCGTGGCTGTCACCGCCACCGACTCATTCTCGGCAAAACGGCGGGCTGTTGATTTGACAATGGCAAAAGCTTCGGGCAATATGTCATTAAGCACCGTCTTATAGTCCTCTTTGATGGCTTTTTCCAACTGATCGACACGGTCAAACACCTTCTCACGCTTGTCTATGTCTAACGTCTCGATAGAGTCCTTCAGACGCTGTATCTCCTGCTTCTTGTCCCTGACCGTGTCCTCTACACGCTGCATGAGGGCTTGGCTACGGCCACGCAATGCATCGTTGCTCAATGCATCTATCTCGGGATAGACCTGCTTGACTTTGTCCACAACAGGTTGTATTTCGCGCATGTCACGCTGCGCCTTGTTGCCGAACAATCGGCTGATTAAATCAACAAAACTCATAGTCATTATTCCTAAAAATGCGCGCAAAGATACGACTTTTTTCAATTGTTTGGCCTTTGTCACGAAAAAAGTCGTACTTTTGCCCTCGGAAAAACAATCCAAAACAATTCATGCGTATGAAAAAGCACCTTCTTCTCTCCGTCTTGGCTCTTGCCCTGGGCTTTGCCACAACGGATGCTTGCACCAACTTCATGGCAGGCAAGGCGGCGACAGCCGACGGCAGCACCATCATCACTTATGCTGCCGACAGTTACTCTTTCTATGGTTTTCTGCGTTACCGCGCTGCGGCTGACCATGCCGAGGGCGAGATGCTGCAAGTGACCAACTGGGACGACGGACAGCCGCTCATTCAGATCCCGCAAGTGGCACACACCTATTCAGTGGTGGGCAACATGAACGAACACCAAGTTACCATCGGCGAGACCACATGGGGCGGACGCGACATGGCAAACAAAGAAGGTATTGACTACGGCAGCCTTATTTACATAGCCCTTGAGCGCAGCCGTACTGCCCGCGAAGCCATCCAATGCATGACATCCTTGGCATCCCAATATGGCTACGTCAGCGGAGGCGAGAGTTTCTCCATCGGCGACCCCAACGAAGTATGGTACATGGAGATGATAGGCAACGGCAAGAACAACAAAGGTGTGGTTTGGGCGGCTGTACGCATTCCCGATGACTGCATCAGCGGACATGCCAATCAGGCACGCATCACCTATCTCCCGCTCAAAGGTGCCAAGAAAAAAGGCGATATCTATACCTCAAAAGACGGGCAGTGGATGTGGCACAAGGACATCATACAAGTGGCTCGCGACAGCGCTTTCTTTACAGGCAAGGACGAGGAATTCCAATTCAACCATGCCTACAACCCCTTCGACTTCACAGGCTTGTATGTATGTGAAGCGCGCGTATGGAGCGTGTTCCGCAAGTTTGCCGACGACTTTGATCAATACCTGCCTTATGCCGCCGGCAAGGTCTATCTTGCCACCAACGGCAAGTACGCCGGCGAGCCTATGCCGCTCTGGATCAAACCCAATCACCTTGTTACCGTGCAGGAGATGAAGGAAGCCATGCGCGACCAGTTTGAGGGCACCGAGTTGGACATCACCCAAGGCACGGATGCCGGTCCGTGGCACACCAAGTTGCGCTATGGTGGTCTCGGCTTCCGTCAAGACAGCATGCAGTACTGGTTTGAGCGTCCCGTGGCTACACAGCAAACGGCTTGGTCGTTCGTCTCGCAGATGCGTGGCTACGAGAGCGCCAAAGCAGGTGGCATCTTCTGGTTCGGCGTGGACGACGCTGCCACCAACCTCTATGTGCCCATGTATAGCTGCATGACCCAAGCCCCCGAGTCCATGCGTGAGGGCAACGGCGACCTCTATACCTATTCGCCTACCTCGGCTTGGTGGGCTTTCAACCGCGTTGCCAACTGGGCTTACACACGCTACTCACTCATGCGTCCCGACATACAGAATGTGCAACGTACCTGGGAGGACAAGTTCAACAGCCAAGTTGAGGTCATTGACCAAAAAGTGGCTCAGATGACGACTGACGAAGCCCGCGAGTTCCTGACCCGCTATTCTTGTCAACAGGCAGACGAAGCGACCGCCGCTTGGAACGACCTGCTCATCTACCTGACCGTCAAATATATCGATGGACGTGTACGCCAAGAAGAGAACGGACAATTCAAACGCAACGAGTGGGGTGAACCTGTTGGTCCACGCGGACCCAGTTATCCCCGTGAGTTCCAAGATATGTTCAAGAACGAACTCTACCACGAAAAAGTACAATAAATCATCACCACTATGAATAACTTAGAACCGAAAGAAGTATTCTCCATCTTTGATGAGATTCGCAAGGTGCCTCGTCCCAGTAAACACGAGGAACAGATTAGTGCTTGGTTGGCACGCTTTGCCGAAGAGCGCGGTATTGAACATACCGTTGATGAGGCAATGAACGTCATCATGCGCGTACCGGCAACGCCCGGTTACGAAGACAAGCCCGGCATCATCCTGCAAGCCCACATGGATATGGTCTGCGAGAAGAACGGCGATGTCAATCACGACTTCATGCGCGACCCCATAGACACCTATGTGGACGGCGACTGGCTCAAAGCACGTGGCACGACCCTCGGCGGCGACGATGGTATAGGTGTAGCAATGGGATTGGCGGCACTCACTTCCAAGACCCTGAAGCACCCCGCTTTGGAGTGCCTCTTCACAGTGGACGAAGAGACCGGTCTGACCGGCGCTAACCGCCTCAAAGACGGATGCTTGAACGGTAAGATGCTCATCAACCTCGACTCGGAAGACGACGGACAAATCTTCATCGGTTGCGCCGGCGGTATTGATACGCTCGCCAAGATGCACTATACGCCCGCTACGGTGGAGACCAAAGACCTGTTCGCCGCCCGCGTGAGCGTCAAGGGACTGATGGGTGGTCACTCCGGCGACGATATCAACAAAGGGCGCGGCAATGCCAACATCCTGATTGTGCGCTTCCTGTATGAGATGATGCAGACCGAAGGTTTCCAACTCTCAGCCATCAACGGCGGCAACCTGCGCAACGCCATAGCCCGCGAAGCCGAAGCCGTGTTCACCGTTGCAATGAGCGAGAAAGAGAACCTCCGCATCCGCTTCAACGAGTATGTGGCTGCCATCGAAGGCGAATTGGGCGACCTTGAAACAGAGATGAAACTGGAATTGGAGAGCACGGATATGCCCGCTGCTTTCATCCCTGCTGACCAAGCCAAGCAACTGATTCGCACGCTGATGGCTTGTCCGCACGGCGTAGTGGAGATGTCGCGCGATATGCCCGGCTTGGTACAGACATCCACCAACCTCGCTTCGGTCAAGATGCGTGATGGCTATGTAGAGATCAACACCAGCCAACGCTCGTCCGTGGAGAGCCAGAAGCATTATATCAAAGAAAAAGTGGAATGTGCTTTGTCAGCCGCCTGCGATGAGATAACCCACGGTGACGGCTATCCGGGGTGGAAACCCAATGTTCATTCGCCGCTGATGGAAGTTGTGAAGAAAGCCTACGAAGACTTGTTCGGCGCAGAGCCGAAAGTGCTTGCCATCCATGCCGGCTTGGAGTGTGGTCTGTTCTTGGAGAAATATCCGTATTTGGACATGGTGAGCATCGGTCCGCAAATGTACGGTGTACACTCGCCCCAAGAACGACTAAGCATCTCTTCCACAGGGCGTTGCTGGCAATGGCTCTGCCGCAC
>CAMOHN010000045.1 GCA_946615455.1 uncultured Bacteroidales bacterium | reverse complement strand
TTCGACAAAAAAGTAGCTTTTTTTTTCGTATTTTCATCTACCTTTGCGCGCTATCTAAAAACAGAAGTCATGCACAATCGTTCGCTGTATGTGTTCAATCGAGTAGTCGCTTATTTGTTGTCGGCTCATTTTTTGTCGTTATTGTTTCTCAGTTGCTGCCGGTGTGTGGTGCTATTGAGCAACATTCCGCCGGATGGTATCCGTTGGGAATTGGTGCCTAAGGCGATGCTCATTGGTGTCAAGTTTGACATGCTCATTGCCTGTTATGTGTCCTCGCTGCCGTGCTTGGTGCTGACCCTGTTGGCGATCGGAACCATGCACTTGAGTTCAAGTCACTACATTCTACAGCGCGCTCTGCGACCGGTTGCTTGGTGGTACGGTCTATTGTTTGGCATACTCATTTTTGTAGGTATTTCCGATGCACGTTATTTTCAATTCTTTGATAATCACCTCAATTTTCAAGTAACCGAGTGGTTTGGTTTTGTCGGCGACACGGCAGGTTTGCTCTTTGGTGATGCGGTCAATTGGCTCTACCTGTTCATTGCCGTTGTGCTGATTGGGCTCTACGAGTGGCTGTTGGTAAGGCTGACTCGTCGTTTCAGAAACAGCCTTGCCCTGTATGAGCCGCAAACCCTTGACCGCCAGGCTTATCTTTGGAGCGGTGTGAGTTGTGTATTGCTTTACGGTTTGGTATTTCTGGGTATGCGCGGCAGTGTACAACGCTATCCGCTGAAAGTCAGTTTTGCCTATTTCTGTGACCATCCGTTCTACAATAAATTAGGTGTCAATCCGGTATTCAACATCATCAAGTCGGCTGAAGGCGGCAAGAGTAGCATCCCAAAGGCATTGCAAACCATAGACGAACAGCAGGCTTTGCGCTATGTACAAGACCAACTGCACTTTATGCCTCAAGACACACTTCGCCCGCTGACTCGTTCGGTCAAAGCACAAGGGACATTGAAGGGCAAGAATGTGGTGCTTATTTTCATGGAGTCCATGTCTGCCTATAATCTTGAGCGGCAGTACAAGGGCGAATGGCTGACCCCCTATCTTCGTTCGTTACGCGACAGCAGTTTCTACTGGAGCAATGCTTTCTCCACGGGCATCCATACCAACAACGGCATCGTAGGAGTACACTACGGCTTTGTCCCCAATTTTGCGCAAGCCATCATGGAGGTCAATGCCAAGCGCTACACCGGTCTGCCCTATCACTTGCAGCGTGCGGGCTATGACAATATGGTATTCATTACCGGCAATCCCCAATACGACAACATGAACAGCTTCTGGCGTGACAATCACATACCGACCATCTACTCCATCTACGATTATGACGATCGGTATGCGGTCAACAACTTCGGTGTGCAGGACGACTATATGTTCTCTTTCGGCATTCGCACCCTCAATGCGCGTCAAAGCGACCGTCCTTTCTTTGCCTCGTTCTTGACTGTGAGCAACCACGGTCCGTATGTCGTTCCCGATCGTTTTAAGGACCGAGGTAGCACAGATGCCGAACGAATCATTGCCTATGCCGATGATGCCGTTGGTGCTTTTATGCGCGAGGCACAGCAAACACCATGGGGTAAGAACACAGTCTTTGTACTGGTAGCCGACCACGGAGCAGCCCTGCCATGTCCCTATGAGATGAACCTGCCCTACAACTCCATTCCCGTCTATATAGTTGCCGATGGCCTGCCACATCAAGTTTATTCGGCTCCGGCATCGCAAACCGATATTGCTCCGACCATACTCAGCCTGCTGGGCATTGATTTTGAGAACAACAGCACGGGCATTGACCTTATGCAGGAACAGCGTCGGTATGCTTATTTTGTTAGCAACGAGCACTTGGGTGTATCCGATGGCGAGTGGTTCTACTGCTATGGTATTCACAACGACCAAGAGCATCTTTACCACGTTGGTTCGGGAGAAGATATGAAAGAAAAAGAAGCATCCCGAACGGCGGACATGCGTCAATTCGGGATGGCTATGTTGCGCGTCAATCTGACGGCTATGGACAAGGGTTGGACAGCACCGGACAAATGAGACTGTTGTTCCAATCGGCAACCCAAAGAGATGTAGTGGTCTTACTTGACCACTACATTTTTTATTTCCCATGTGGCAGACTCGGTGTCAGTGCAGACATATTTCCAAGCGATGCAGGTTGACTTACCACAGCAGAAACCGGGGATGGCTATTTCTCCACTGCTGACATAGCCCCAAGCTGTTGTGCCGTGAACGGGTATTTCGAGTTGTGTCCAGTGTGCCTCAGCAGGACTGCCTTCGCCGGCATAGTCTGTGCTGACCCAGAGGGTATAATTGGCTGTTGGAACGGACATGCTTCCCTTGGGACCACGAGCGTGTTCAAACGTGATGACGGGCGATTTGCCTTCAGCATCGAAGAAAGGCGAGATCAGCCAGTCCTCGTTGGCATGGGATGCGCCATCCGTGTAGCCGGACATGGTAGCACCATATTTGTCGCTCAGTACCCATTTCTGGTCGCCTTCCATGCTTATACATACGAACTTGTCGAAGCTGGCTTGGGTGGTCAGCGGTTCGTTGAGCAACTCTTCACCAGTGGGTTGAACGGGCTTGTTGCCTATCTCGTTGTCGCCGACTTTGGCATAGGTGGGGGTCTTCACACCGGCGGCACCAAAGTATGCTTCCAGACTACCTGACAAGACGACCACTTGACCATGATTAGCCGGATTGGCAACCAAGTTCAGTCCTGTACGCAGTGCGCCGCTGGGCAGTTGGACGGGAATCATCTTGCCCTCGGCGGTCTCGTCGGCAGCATCGGCAAGCACAATGTTGGTCTCGCTGTCAAAGCCTTCGGTTATTACCACATTCCCTGCCATAACCTTGGAGTCCTTCTTGATGCAACCTACAATAAAGCCTTTGACATAGTAATTACCCGACTTGCTGTTGTTCAGCACAATCACATCGCTCACGGTGAAGGGATTCTCCAAGGTACCGTCGCCGGTGAGGTCAGTCGGAGTGACGGGTGTATTGTCCGAAGCACGGCGTAAGATCTGCATCTTACCGTCTTTGATTTCATAGGTTGTATCGGTGCTGTTGGCTTTCACATAGATATCCACTGTGCCTTGAGCCACCACGTAGTCGCCCTTGGATACGGAGTCTGTTACCTCAAGATAGTAGGCTTGCAGGATACCCTTGGTGTCGGAGGCATTCTCTGCCAGCCAGGCGGACTGGGTCTTTTTCTCATACTTGCTGGATGTGGCGTATGCCGAAGTGACATAGCCCTTGACGACCACTTGCTGCCCCACGAGCTGCTTGGCCTGAGCCAGAGCGATGGCTTGGGTGGTATCAATATCCACAGCGGGAGTGACCTCGGTGGTGTCCGCATTGTTCGGATTGCCCGGTGTAGAGGGGAAGCGTTTCTCGTCACAAGCAGTGAAGAACGCCATTACGGCACTGAGTGCCAACAGAAATAAAGTGCTCTTTTTCATGATATATTGCTTTTCAGTGTATGCATAAATCGGGGCAAAGGTACGCCATGCCTTTGCGGTGTGCAAGAGGGTGCGTACTATTTTTGTTTTTTTCTTGCAAAATGTTTGGTGGCTCGGAAATATGCCGTACTTTTGCGCGTTTTTCTGAAACAACCATACTAACAAATAGTTCAACTTTATTTTTAAGGAGGGCACAGCCATCGCAAATCCGCAAACAGGTCCGCAACGTCGTGGCCGCATTGAAAAAGAAATGCCTCATCGTATTAACGAGAAGATAAGAGGCGTAAGAGAAGTTCGTTTGGTCGGTGACAATGTCGAGCAAGGTGTATATTCTTATGAAGAGGCTATACGCATAGCCGATCACCAGAACTTGGATTTGGTTGAGATCAGTCCCAATGCCGAGCCGCCCGTATGCCGTGTGTTGGACTATCAGAAGTTCCTCTATCAGAAAAAGCGCAAGGAGAAGGAGCAGAAGCAGAACTCGAAGAAAATAGACATCAAGGAGATTCGCTTCGGACCTCAGACCGACGAGCACGACTATAATTTCAAGCTCAAGCATGCCCAAGAGTTCCTCAAGGACGGCGACAAGGTCAAGGCATACGTTTTCTTCCGCGGGCGTTCCATTTTATTCAAGGAGCAAGGTGAGTTGCTGCTGGCACGATTCTGCACTGACCTTGAGGAGTTTGGCAAGCCCGAGGCAGTGCCCAAGTTGGAAGGCAAGCGCATGATTGTCATCATTGCGCCAAAGAAATAACCATGGTCGATAGGTCCTAAGGCTACCTACGACCCTAAACAAATACTAATTATTCACTAAATCATTAACAAAAATGCCAAAGGTAAAGACTAATTCCGGTGCTAAAAAAAGATTCGCTCTTACCGGAACGGGTAAAATTAAGCGTAAACACGCTTACAAGAGTCACATCCTGACCAAGAAGACCAAGAAGCAGAAACGCAACTTGACTCATGTGGCCATGGTCGATCAGTCTAACATGCGTAGCTTGCGCGAAATGCTGCTGCTGCGTTGAGTATTAACCACCAAACATTTACAGAATTATGCCAAGATCAGTAAATCATGTAGCTTCACGCGCTCGTCGCAAGAAGATTATGAGCCTCACAAGAGGTAACTTTGGTGGCCGTGCTAATGTATGGACAGTTGCCAAGAACACATGGGAGAAAGGTCTCCAGTACGCTTATCGCGATCGTAAGAACAAGAAACGCACATTCCGTGCATTGTGGATTCAGCGTATCAATGCCGCCGCCCGCTTGGAGGGCATGAGTTACAGCCAGATGATGGGTGCACTCAAAAAAGCCGGTGTTGAAATCAACCGCAAGGTTCTTGCCGATCTGGCTATGAATCAGCCGCAAGCATTCAAAGCTATTGCCGAGCAAGCCAAGAAGTCGCTCTAAAGACTCTTTTATCAAACAAGGCTGCGTCAAACCCGTCTTTGATGCAGCCTTATTTTTAAGACACCAAAACCAATTACCGATGGAGCAATACATCGTTTCGGCGCGCAAGTACCGGCCGACAACTTTTGACTCGGTGGTGGGTCAGCAGTCGCTTACGGACACGCTGCGCAATGCCATTCGCACCAATCACTTGGCGCATGCCTACTTGTTCTGCGGTCCGCGCGGTGTAGGTAAGGCCACCTGTGCCCGCATTTTTGCCAAGACCATCAACTGTCTCAATCCCACCGCCGACCATGAGGCGTGCAACGAGTGCGAGTCGTGCCGTGCTTTCAACGAACAGCGCAGCTACAACATCCATGAGCTGGACGCCGCCAGCAACAACTCGGTGGAGGACATCCGCACCCTGATTCAGGAGGTGCGTATCCCCCCGCAGATGGGCAAGTACAAAGTCTATATCATTGACGAGGTGCACATGCTTTCGGCGGGCGCCTTCAATGCCTTGTTGAAGACCTTGGAAGAGCCGCCTTCGTATGCCATTTTCATTCTTGCTACCACCGAGAAGCACAAGGTGTTGCCCACCATATTGAGTCGCTGCCAAGTATATGACTTTCAGCGTATTGGCATAACAGACATTGTCGGACATTTGCAGCATGTGGCTCTCAAAGAGGGCATCCAAGCCGAAGAACAGGCACTGGCCATGGTGGCCAAGAAAGCCGACGGCGGTATGCGCGATGCCCTATCCGTTTTTGACCAGTTGGTAGCATTCTGTGGACAGCATATCACCTACAAGCAGACCATCGATGTGCTCAACATATTGGACACCGACTATTATTTCCGCATGGTCAATGCCTCCCTTCATGCCAATGTGAGTGAGGCACTGCTGCTGTTTGACGAGGTGTTGCACAAAGGCTTTGATGCCGGCACGTTCGTCAACGGTTTGGAGAGTCATTTGCGCGATGTGCTAGTCAGCAAGGACGAACAGACTCTCCCTTTATTGGAAACAGCGGACTCGGTGCGCGAACAATACAAAGAGCAAGCCCAAGCCTGCCCCGCCGTATGGCTATTCAAGAGCATGGATCTGCTCAACCAGTGCGACATCCAATACCGAACATCCACCAACAAGCGTTTGTCGGTCGAGTTGGCACTCATCAAATGGTGCGCCATGAACGACCAAGCCATGCAAACCGCATCAGCCGCTTCTGCACCTGCTCTGCCCAAGACCGCAGCCGTTGCACAACCTGCCAAGGCGCAACCTAAAGCGCAACCATCGGCACCGTCACGCCTGCAGAACATGCCTGCCATTCCGTCTATCAATATTCCCGCCGGTGCAGCCCCTTTTACAACAGACCAATTCAATGACGCGTGGATTGGTCTTAAAGGTTTATTCCCTCGGGAAGAGCGTCTGCAAGCCATCTTGTCCACCTGTCAGCCCACCCTAACGGACAACCACGTGGTGTTGATAGTGGCCAACCGATGGCAGAAAGAGGAGTTTGACCGTTTCCGTCAAGACCTGACTGCCACCCTCAGACAGTCACTCGCCAATGATGAAATAGAAATAGATGTTCGGATTGACGACACACCTAAAGAGAAAATAGCTTATACAGCCGAAGAGAAGCTGCAGCGCATGCTCAAAGAACACAGCGAATTGCAGGATTTTCGCGACACTTTGGGTCTGATGTTGGACTGATTTGGCACACACCAAGGCACGGCTCATGCAGTATGATCTGAAACAATATCTGCCCACCACGCGCAAGGAGTTGGAGTTGCGCGGCTGGGATTGTGTGGATGTCATACTCTTTTCGGGCGATGCCTACATAGACCATCCTGCCTGCGGTGCAGCCGTCATCGGTCGCGTGCTGGAAGATGCCGGCTACCGCGTGGCTATTGTTCCCCAGCCGGACTGGCGTGGTGACCATCGCGACTTTACCAAACTGGGTAAGCCGCGACTCTTTTTTGCTGTGACAGCCGGTGCTATGGACTCGATGGTCAACCACTATACCGCCAATCGTCGTTTGCGTTCGGACGATGCTTTTTCGCCCGACGGCAAAGCGGGACACCGCCCGGACTACTGTACCATCACCTATTGCCGCATCATCAAGCAACACTTTCCCGACACGCCTGTGGTCATTGGCGGCATCGAAGCCTCAATGCGCCGCCTGTCCCACTACGACTATTGGGCAGACTGCTTGATGCCTTCCATCTTGGTCGATTCGGGTGCCGACCTGCTCATCTATGGCATGGGCGAACAGGCTATTGTGGATATAGCCCGCCGAGGTATTCGGCACGACATACCCCAAACTGCCTATTACACAGAGCAAGAAGACATCGCCCCTGAACGTATCGTGCTGCACAGCTATGAACAGGAGCAACGGGACAAACGCCTGCATGCCGACAATTTTCGTGTCATTGAGACCGAGTCCAATAAGTGGGAGTCCCGCCCTATAGAACAAGCCACCGGCAGGGGAAAAGTGGTGGTCAATGCTCCCTATCCGCCTATCAGCACAGAGGTATTAGACCACATCTATGACCTGCCTTATCAGTACCTACCCCACCCCAAATACAAGGACAAGCGCATACCCGCCTATGAGATGATTCGTTTCTCAGTCTGCATTCATCGTGGTTGCTTTGGGGGCTGTTCGTTCTGCACCATCTCTGCCCACCAAGGCAAGCAGATTGTGTCCCGCTCCAAGGCAAGCATACTCAGGCAGATTGACCGGCTCAAGGACCTGCCCGACTGGAAAGGCTATTTGAGCGACTTAGGTGGACCGTCTGCCAACATGTACGGTATCGGCGGCAAGGACAAAAGTCTATGTCGGCGATGTGCCCGTCCTTCGTGCCTGCAACCAACCATCTGCAAGAACCTCGGCCAAGACTTCACGGCATTGCTGGACTTGTATCACACAGTGGATGCCCTGCCCTTTGTGAAAAAGTCGTTTGTCGGTTCGGGCATTCGCTATGACCTGATGGATGAGCAGTTGGCAGAAGAGTTGATTACACGGCATGTCAGCGGCCGTCTGAAAGTGGCACCC
>CAMOHN010000044.1 GCA_946615455.1 uncultured Bacteroidales bacterium | reverse complement strand
CTATGACCACCTACGGATCGTATATACAAAAAGAGCAAAGCCTTGTCGGTGTGTCCTTCACGGTGGTGATTGCTACGGTGCTGATGGCTATTCTGGCAGGTCTTGCCATCTTCCCCAGCACGTTCACCTATGGTGTGGAAGTGTCTTCCGGTCCCGGTTTGGTGTTCAAGACCCTGCCTGCGTTGTTTGCTTCGCTGCCCGGTGGATCGTGGGTAGGCGTGTTTGTTTCGACCTTGTTCTTCATCCTGCTCTTCTTTGCGGCAGTTACCTCATCATTCTCGCTCTTGGAAGCCGGTACTGCTTATGTGACTGAGGAATGGACCTACAAAGGCAAGCACATGTCGCGTCCTATGGCGCTGACCATATTGTTCGTCATTGTGGGTAGTCTTTCCGTGCTATGCGCTATGAGTCAGATGGAAGGCTCGTCACTCATCATTTTGGAGAATAGTTTGTTTGATTTCTTGGACAAACTGACCTCTAACATCATTCTGCCCTTGGGTGGTATCGCTGCATGTATTGTAGTGGGCTGGAGCATGAAGAAGCAGGTGGTCATCAACGAACTGACCTCCGAGGGACAATTCAATGCCAAGTTGGTGGAGTTCTTCTATTTCTTGGCCAAGTGGGTATGCCCCATTGTCATTTTCTTTATGTTCATCAAAGGACTGATTTGATACAATAGAAACACAACTCCTATAGCCTATGCTGGTCACACTCATTGCGGGAGCGCGTCCCAATTTTGTCAAGATTGCTGCCTTGGTTCATGCCATTGAGGCTGCCCGTGCTGATGGCAAAGATATTGACTATCGGTTAGTGCATACCGGTCAGCACTATGACAAGAACATGTCGGACACTTTCTTTGAGGAGTTGCGTATTCCCCGTCCTGACATCAACCTTGGTTGCGGTGGCGGTACACAAGCCGAGCAGACGGCAGCCATCATGGTGGCATTCGAGCAGTATCTGACAACCCATCCGACGGATTTGGTCATGGTGGTGGGCGATGTGACCTCAACCATGGCATGCTCTATAGTGGCAAAGAAACTTGGTACGCGCGTAGCTCATGTAGAGGCCGGCATTCGCAGTTGGGACTTGACTATGCCCGAGGAGATCAACCGCATGGTGACCGACTCGCTGGCAGACTATCTGTTCACCACTTCGGAGGTTGCCAATCGCAACCTATTGCGTCAAGGTGCCTTACCCGCTTCGTTTGAAGACGATCCGGTGACCATGCCCGAGGACAAATACACCGGTCGCTATGTTGCTCCGCGCATCTATCATGTGGGCAATGTGATGATTGACACTCTTCTTGCCAATCGCAAGCGTTTCCGCAAACCCGAAGTGTGGGATAGGGTACACCTATACGAAAAGCAGTATTTGGTGATGACTATGCACCGCCCTGCCAATGTGGACGAGCAGTTGCACCTGCGCCTCATCATGGAGCAGATACTGACCAATGTGCAGGACATGCCCATTGTCTTTCCTATTCATCCGCGCACAGCCAAACTCTTCTATACACTATGGGGCGACCAAAGTGAGGTAGAGCGTCGCTTTCCGCATTTGCATATCGTTGAGCCATTGGGTTACTTGGAGTTCAACTATTTGGTAGAACGTGCCTTTGCGGTCATCACCGACTCGGGCGGCATCACCGAAGAAACGACCGTCATGGGCGTGCCGTGCATCACTTTGCGGGACAACACCGAGCGCCCGGAGACCATCACCGAAGGAACCAACGAACTGATTGGTACCGACCCGCGTGCCATCTCGCCGGCATTGGTCAAACTGTTTGCCGGCAAATGGAAGAAGGGCGGCATACCCGACCTGTGGGACGGTCATGCAGCCGATAGGATTGTGAAGCATTTGGTTCGTCTTTCGTCATGAACGAGGTCACACATACCTATTTGCTGTTGCTCAAGAGTGCCATTTGGAATCAGGCACTGCCTGCTCTTGTTACGGCCGATTGGACGGACAACGATTGGTATGAGTTGGAACAATTGGCTCTTCGTCAAGGTACAGCGGCATTGGTGTATGACCGGTTGTTGAGTCTCGAACAGTCCATTCCGGCTGATATGCAGTCTCGTATGATAGGTTTGTGTGCAATGCAGATGATGCGCATGCCTTCGCAGGCGGCTTTGCTGGATAAGGTATTGAAAACGCTCAAAGAAGGGGACGTCCGGCCCGTGCTACTCAAAGGTTTTGGTCTGGCTGCCCTCTATCCGCGTCCTGAGTTGCGTTCTTGGGGCGATGTGGATGTCTTTGTCGGCAAAGACCAATACCACCAAGGAGCCGGTTTGCTCAGAGCCGCCTTTCCCGAATCAGTTCACCATGAAGTAGAGTGGGAGGCCCTCAAGCACTATAACCTGATTGTCAAAGGAGGCGTGATTGAGATGCACCGTGTGTCCATCAAACTGGATCATCCTCGTGATTTGCGTATTTACGACCGTTTGGAAGCAGAAGGTACACGACCGGATCGCGTGGAACGGATTGCCTTGCCCGAAACGCATACCGAAGCGGACATCCCTTGGGGACCATACAATATGCTTTACACCTTCATGCATGCATGGACTCACTTTGTGGACGAAGGCTTGGGCATGAAGCAGGTTTCGGATGTGAGTCTGTTGGCCCGAAGGGAGTATTTACAAGTGTGCGACAATCCTTCGCGTCAAAAGGGGTACCACGATTATCTTCTCCGAGCAGTCAACGGACTATGTTTGGACGAAGCATGGCAGTTGATAGGTTATGTGGCAGTCACTTGTCTGGATTTACCTGCCGAGATGTGGCAAGGCTACTGGTTGGGCGGTGAAGGCAATGTCTGCCAACGGCGATGGCTGAGAAAACATGGTCCTAAGTTTGTGGAACGAATAATGGCAGAAGGTATGTTGCGCGAAACACATTATGGTGAAGGTGAGAATCGCTATACCGAGCGCGAAAAGAACTTGCGTATGCCTATGTTGCTGCGCAAACTCAAAACACTATACCTTGCCTTTGGGCATGCTCGCATGATTCGCCCTTATAGCAGTCGATATGCACGGCATATCGTTGCTACGGCATTGTGGAAAGGCTGGCGACGGCTGTGGCACAAAGAAGAGACTGTTCTCTATTAACATACAATAAACTAATTAAAAACTCCGAACGATATGAAAAAAGCAATCATCACGGGTGTTACGGGGCAAGATGGGTCATATTTGAGCGAATTTCTGCTGGACAAAGGTTACGAGGTGCACGGCATCATCCGCCGTAGCAGTGTCGATTATCGCGAGCGCATAGCGCATTTGGAAGGGCAGCCGCATTTCCACCTGCACTATGGCGATATGAGCGATTCTATGGCATTGGTCAAGGTCATTGGTGCTGTCCGCCCGGACGAGATCTACAACCTTGCAGCGCAGAGTCATGTGCAAGTCAGTTTTGACTCACCCGAATATACTTGCGATGTGGATGCCACGGGTGTGTTGCGTATTTTGGAGGCCGTCCGTCAGTGTGGTTTGACGCACAGTTGCCGTATCTACCAGGCTTCCACCAGCGAACTGTATGGTAAGGTGGAGGAGGTGCCTCAGTCGGAAACCACACCTTTCCATCCGTATAGTCCCTACGCCGTTGCCAAACTATATGGCTATTGGATTGTGCGCGAATATCGCGAGGCATACAATATGTTCTGCTGCTCGGGTATCCTGTTCAACCATGAGAGTGAACGTCGCGGCGAGACCTTTGTGACGCGCAAGATCACGCTGGCTGCCGCCCGCATAGCCCAAGGCAAACAGGACAAACTCTATTTGGGTAACCTATCTTCGTTACGCGATTGGGGCTATGCCAAAGACTATGTAGAGTGCATGTGGCTTATTCTGCAAAACAAGACACCTGAAGACTTTGTTATTGCCACAGGTGTGCAACATTCGGTGCGCGAGTTCTGCCAACTGGCTTTTCATTATGTCGGCATTGACCTTCGATGGGAAGGCGAGGGTAAGGACGAGAAGGGTATTGACACTGCCACCGGCAAGGTGCTTGTGGAGGTCAGTGAAGATTTCTATCGTCCCACCGATGTGGTCAATCTGTGGGGCGATCCGAGCAAAGCCAAGCGCGAGTTAGGTTGGAATCCGTCGAAGACCAGTTTTGACGAATTGGTGAAACGAATGGTAGAATCTGACATGCGAAAGGTGCGCGAGGAAGTTATTTTGTCCCATTCGCGTGTCAATCTGGCAGAATATTTGGAAAAAGGAATCGTGAAGTGAGTTGAAAGTTTAGAGTTGAGAGTTGAAAGAAGTTGGAGAGTTTATAGTTTATAGTGTTATGAAAAAAGATAGTCTTATATATGTAGCCGGACATCGTGGCATGGTAGGCAGTGCCATCGTGCGCGAGTTGGAGCGTCAGGGATATACCCGTCTTTTGACACGAACACATGCTGAGTTAGACTTGTGCGACCAAGTGGCTGTCAACCACTTCTTTGCCGAGCACAAACCCGAATATGTGTTTCTTGCCGCTGCCAAAGTGGGCGGTATAGTCGCCAATCAAAATGCCTTGGCTGATTTCATGTATGAGAACATGATGTTGGAGATGAATGTCATCCATGCCGCATGGCGCAACGGTTGTAAGAAACTGGAGTTCCTTGGCAGTTCGTGTATCTATCCCCGTATGGCACCGCAACCCATGACCGAGCAATGCCTGTTGACCGGCGAGCTGGAAAAAACCAACGAAGCTTACGCCCTTGCCAAAATCAGCGGACTCAAATACTGCGAGTTCCTCAATCGCCAGTATGGCACGGACTATATATCCGTAATGCCGACTAATCTCTATGGCCCTAACGACAATTACCACCCCGAACACAGCCATGTGTTGCCGGCACTGATACGCCGTTTTCATGAAGCCAAGGTTAGCGGAGCCGACACCGTCACATGTTGGGGCGATGGTTCTCCGCTGCGCGAGTTCCTCTATGTGGACGATCTGGCTAACCTATGCGTGTTCCTCATGAACAACTATTCTGGCAACGAGACTGTCAATGCAGGAACAGGCAAGGAGTTGAGCATCAAACAACTGACCGAGTTGGTAGCCAAGGTGGTAGGCTATAAAGGCAAGATTGAATGGGATATCACTCGTCCCAATGGCACACCGCGCAAACTATTGGATGTCAGCAAGGCCTCACGCCTTGGCTGGACATATAAGACCGAATTGGAAGACGGCATACGCCTTGCCTATCAGGACTTTCTGACCAATCCCATGCGTGCCGAGCGGTAAAGCACAGCGCATTTGAGCGGGAAAGCATATCGCGTTTGGATGGTCAAGACTGAATCTGAGCGAGCGGGACAAGCACAAAGTCCCGCTCGTTTATATGCGGGTGGGGGAGTGTGAGTCGTTCGGATTGGAGGCGTATCTCGTTGCCCTGCTTGTTATAATAGCGTAATAGGTCTATGTCGATGGTTCGGTCGGCATAGCAGTTCTTCAATGTCCTACCCAGTTCACGCTCGATGGTTTGTGTGGCATTCAACAGGACGATAGGAGTAAGGTCGGTTTCTACGGCAAGGCAGATGTTCAAATACTCATGGTCAGATGTGTAACCCCACGGCATGGAGTAGAAATTGTCGGAGCGGCGCACGATAGTGCCGCACAGTTCGTTTATGCGTTGGCATGCAGCGTCTATATGCGCTTCACGGTTGCCGAGGTTGCTTCCCAATGACAGATATGCAAGCATAGTGGAGTGGTTTAGATTTCCACAAGAGTCAGACCGGCCCCGCCATGGTCAGGGTCGCCTTCGTAGTAGTCCACAATTCGGTTGTGTCGTTTGAGTTGTTTGAGATAGTCCCATGTGACTTGTTTGACTGCTCCGGTGCCGGTGCCATGCAGGATACTGACTGTTCCGGCTGCTACCATGATGGCGGTGTCCATGTAGGCAATCAGCTGTTCTTGTGCTTCATCAACACGCAACCCGCGCAGGTCTAACTGCCGGTTGAAACTCAGTTTGTGCGACCGTATGGTGTTCTGCACCGAAGCCGACTGAGACGGCATCGACTTACTCATGCCCTTCAGGTCGGCAAAGTCACGGAACACAGTCGGGCGTTTGCTGTCAGTGGGAACAGCGTTAATGAGCGATGGTTTGGGGGCATCGGCCACACGGTGTTTGAGCTTTTCCACACGCTGTCGGGCTTGGCGGGTTGTTTTTTGGTCTGCACGACTTTCTTTTATTTCGCGTATGGTGCGCTCAATGGCGGCATTAGATGCTTCCAGCAGGTCGGCGGCTTCGTTCTTGGCTTTGGCAATGATCTCCTTTTTCTTCTGTTTGATGGTTGCCATTTCTTGCTCATAGGAGGCTATGCGCTCTTCCAATTGTTTCTCTTTCTGTCTTATGTGCTGGCGTTTGTTTTCCCAATAACGCCGATCGCGGGCTATGTCCTGCATCTGCCGGTCGTAATCGATTCGGTCTTCTCCGACTAGATGCGTCACCTCTTCGATGATGGGGGCGGGCAGACCAATCTGTTTGGCTATCTCGATGGCAAAACTGGAACCGGCCTGTCCGACAGATAGTTGGAAGAGCGGACGCATGGCACCTCGGTCGTAGAGCATGGCACCATTAACCATTCCTTCGGTCTGTTCGGCAAGGAACTTGAGATTGGCATAGTGGGTGGTGACGACCCCGATGGCTCCGTCATGGTGCAGCGCACTCAAGGTGGCTTGGGCGATGGCTCCGCCTAGGGTCGGTTCGGTGCCCGAACCCATTTCGTCGATAAGGTAGAGCGTGGTCTTACCGGCAATACGGAGGAAGAACTTCATGTTTCTCAGGTGCGACGAATAGGTGGACAGGTCGTCTTGCAGGCTTTGCTCGTCACCTATGTCTATGAGCAAGTGGTCAAACACACCGGCCTCGCTGTCTTCACGCACGGGGACTAACAGTCCGCATTGGAGCATGTATTGTGTCAGTGCCACGGTCTTGAGACACACCGACTTGCCGCCGGCATTAGGTCCACTGATGAGCAGCAGCCTCGGTGCATCGGCTCGGTCGTTCAGGCTCAGTGACATAGGTACCACTGTGCGTCCCTCTTGCACAAAGCGGAGAAAGAGTAGGGCATGTCGGGCTTCGTACCAACGAATCATGGGCTTGTTGTTCAGGCGTGGAGCGATGGCATTCAGTTGTTTGGCAAGGCGTGCTTTGGCACGAACAAAATCCACCCAAGCCAAACGGTCTTGTGCCTGCAAGATGTCGTCCGAGTAAGGGCGAATAGACTTGGTGGTCTGAGTGAGAATGCGTATTCGCTCGCGCTTTTCCTCTGATTCCAAACTGCGTATGCGGTTGTTGGCTTCTACCACTTCTTGTGGTTCGACAAAGACGGTTTTACCCGTGGCACTCTCGTCGTGGACAATGCCTCCCATCTTGCGGCGGAAAGCGGGTGAGACGGGCAGCACAAAGCGTCCTTCGCGCAAAGTGGGCGAAGCGTCTTTTTCGATCCATCCTTCGGCTTGTGCCTGCTTCATGACGCGTTGTATGGTGCGAGCCACCGAGCCTTGTGCCAGATTGAGTTCATGGCGTATGCGTGCCAACTCGGGCGATGCATTGTCGCGCAATTGCCCGTAGCGATCCATCAGAGGCTCAATCAAACGCACGGTCATGGTTATGCCTTGTGCTTCACTGACCGAACGATGCAGATAGGGAAAACGCGCCTTGTCCAAACGGGCAAAGAACATGTCTAACGCACTGACATAAGTGAGGGACTTGAGAAGGGCAAACAGCTCCTGTTCGTCCATATAGAGTCCTTCAATGCGCGTGCGGGCAATAGCCTCTCTGAGGTCATGTATCTCGCCTTCAGGAAAACTGTACGACAGGTCTTCGGTCACCGAGCGCATTTCGGCGGTCTCGCCTAACAAACGGGCTATCGTGGTATAGTCGGTCTCAAAATGCATGGCATCGGACAACTCGCGACCCAATGACGAAGAGCAGGCTTGTTTAAGCCGATCACGCAGAAGCAGAAAATCAAGTTTGGATTCAATGGACGAAGGATATACCATAGGAAAATCAAAAATGCAACCCTTTTTCGGAAAAAATTTCACGAAA
>CAMOHN010000043.1 GCA_946615455.1 uncultured Bacteroidales bacterium | reverse complement strand
GTGTGACACTCCAACTCACGGTCACCGTTCTGGTCCTGCAAGTCCTTGACAATCTCACGTGCCAAAGTGCCTAAGAAAGCAAACAGCGCAAAACCACTCAACCACACAAACAGGTCACGCCCAACGGGGATATAGCGCAATAGGTCTTGGTTATAGACACGACTGAGCCATGCCGACTGAACCAATGCCACCACAATGGGCGGCAAGGCACTCAGAAAAGCCACTATCAGATTGCCCACCAACAGCATACGCTTGTAAGAAGCCGAATAGAACCACAACAAGCCCGGTGCCAATATATAGACCAAACCCACAGCACTGCTGCGAACAGTCCATGCACAACCCAATCCCATCGCCAATCCGACAGCCGTCAGCACATAGAACAAGGTCATGGCAGTGTCTTTGCTCACCGTGCGAGTGACCACCAATCGGTCAGGACGATTGATGCGGTCAATCTTGACATCAAAATAGTCATTGACCACATACCCTCCGGCGGCTATGCACACCGTGCCGAGAGTCATCAGCAGCCACAACCACCACGGCATGGGGTCGGTCATGGCATACTGACGGAGCACGGCAGCACCCACCCAATAAGTCATTACCCACATCAAGATGCCGATGAACACGAGGTTCTCCACCCGCAAAAGGCGCAAATAGTCTTTCATACTATGCTTTTCTCTTTCTCTTCTTCACCTCTTCCATGCGCAGGATAACGCCCTTCCATGCCGGCAAGCGCAACGATACAGGTTCACTCTCGGTCAGAGACAACGAGTCATACTTGTCACCGGTGAGCAAGTCTATGGCTTTGGCATTGAGCATAGGCTTCTGCTCAAGATAGTCAAACGCATCGCGCGGGATATGCACATCCACAGCTACTTCACGGTCGTCAAAATTGAGCACGACCAGCAACAACTCATCGTCCTGCTTGCGCATAAAAGCAAACTGCTCGTGCTTGTTGAAATGCTCGCCCTGCGCATAGGTCAAGTCGTACATCTTGCCCTGACTGACCGCCTTATTATCGCGCGCCGTTGTCAGTAGCCGTTGATAGAACAGACGAAGCTCCTTCTGCTCGTCCGAGAGGTTCTTACCATCGAACTTGCCGTGATTAACCCACGCTTGTAGCGAACGGATACCCCAATAGTCAAAGATAGAACTGCGTCCGTCCATGCCTGAGAAACCCTCGCTGTCCATACCCGTCTCGCCCAGTTCCTGACCGGCATAGACGAGCACAGGATTGACACCCAGCGTGGCAGCCACTATCATGGCAGGTTCGGCACACAGCCCGCTGCCGCAGAAGAAACCCGAAGCCAGACGCTGCTCATCGTGGTTCTCAAGGAAATAGACCATTTTGTCGCGTATATCCTCAACGGCTTGCCACTGACCGGTGATACCCTCGGCAGGCCAGTTGCGGCTGGTCACTCCGCGAAGGTATTCGTACATGCCCACCTTGTCGTAGAGGTAGTCAAAACCGGCATCCAGATAGGTGCGATACAACTCCGGATGATAGCACTCGCCGATGAACTGCACATCAGGAAAGAACGTCCTGACCGAAGAAAAAGCCCAGCGGAAGAACTCAACGGGCACCATTTCAGCCATATCCACACGGAAGGCATCCACGCCCTTGCGCGCCCAGAAATGCAGGATATCCTGCATCTTGTACCATGTGTCTGGGATGGGATTAAACTGCTTCTCGCAGCCGCCCAAATAGTGCACACCATAGTTGAGTTTGACGGTCTCATACCAGTCGTCACGGGTTGGATGCGCTGTGAAACAATCGTTACCCGTCACGCGGGCAGGTGACTCATGGTAGTTTTCAATGGGGAAGGCGGGCGCAAAATCTTCACCCGGGATATAGTAGAAATTGTTCAGCGGTGAGAAAGCCCAAGCGGGATTGTCGTCTGCTCCAAGGTCTTTCACGCCTTTGGGTTTGCACAACGAATGGTATTCGCGCGACACATGGTTAGGCACAAAGTCCATCACCACTTTCAGCCCCGCTTTATGCGTACGGCGGATGAGACTCTCATACTCAGCCATACGCTTGTTCTGGTCAACAGCCAGGTCGGGATCGACATCATAATAGTCGGTTATGGCATACGGACTACCTGCCTTACCCTTGGTGATAGAGGGATTGTTCAACTCCGCCGTGGCATGGCGGATGACACCGGTGTACCATACATGAGTGGCACCCAGATCATGAATGGACTGCAGAGCCTTTGCCGTAATGCCGGCAAAGGTTCCGCAACCGTTCTCTTGACGCGTACCGTTGCGACGACGCGTTTCGTTAGTATTGGTAAATGTTCGTGGAAAAACTTGATAGATAATCGGTTTCATGCTTTGTCATGCTTTGACCAACGCCTGTGTATCCGTGGCAATCATCAGTTCCTCGTCGGTAGGAATGACGCACACGGTGACACGACTGTCGGGAGTGGATATAATCACTTCCTCACCACGGCTCTTGCGGCTCTTCTCCTCGTCAATCTTAACACCCATATAGTTGAAGCCCTTGGCTATCTCCGTACGGATATAGGTATCGTTCTCACCTATACCGCCGGTGAAGACAAGAATGTCCATGCCATCCATAGCGGCAGCATAGGCTCCTATGTATTTCTTGACACGATAGATGAACATCTTACGGGCAAGGTCGGCGCGACGATTACCTTGCTGAATGGCAGCCTCTATGTCGCGGGCATCGCTGCTCACGCCGCTCACACCAAGCAAGCCGGACTGCTTGTTCACCAGATTAGAGAATTGAGCCGTAGTCATGTGCTCCTTGTCCATGATATATGTGGCTGCACCAAGGTCAAGGTCACCGGCTCGTGTGCCCATCATCAGACCCTCAATAGGAGTCAGCCCCATGCTGGTATCCACTGACTTGCCGTCCAACACAGCTGCGCAACTGCCGCCATTGCCGATGTGAGCCGTCACAATCTTCTTGCCCTCGGGACTAACCCCAAGGAACTCGCACACACGCTTGCTCACATAGCGGTGACTGGTGCCGTGGAAGCCATAGCGGCGGATGGCATACTTCTCATACAACTCATAAGGCAGCGCATACATATAGGCATAGTCCGGCATGGTCTGGTGGAAAGCCGTGTCAAACACACCCACCTGCGGCACGCCGGGTAAAGTCTTTTCGATGGCCTCAATGCCTTTCAGGTTGGCAGGATTGTGCAACGGTGCCAAATCCGAACACTTGACCACCATCTTCTTCACTTCGTCAGTAATCAGTACGGACGAAGCGAACTGCTCACCGCCGTGCACTACACGATGACCAACGGCATCTATCTCTTTGAGACTCTTCAAACAACCTATCTTCTCGTCAATCAGCGCATTCAAGATGAGTTGGATACCTACGGTGTGTTCGGGCATGGACTGCTCAATCTTCACCTTCTCTCCATTGGGCAACTTGACTTGCAAAAACGAATCAGGCAAGCCTATCTTCTCTACCCCACCCTGTGCCAATACGGAATGGTTGGACATTTCAAACAGTTTATACTTTATGGAAGATGAGCCGCAGTTCAAAACAAGTATCTTCATAACAATGAATTATTTAATAAATTAGAAAAAACTTTCAATTTTCACCTTTCAATTTTCAATTCCCCATGGCTTGGTTGGCTGTGATGATGACCATTTGCACGATGTCCTGCACCTTGCAGCCACGGCTCAGGTCATTAACCGGCTTGGCTATGCCTTGCAAGATAGGACCTACAGCATCGGCACCCGAGAAACGCTCAACCAGCTTGTAACCGATGTTACCTGCCTGCAAGTCGGGGAAGACCAACACATTGGCTTTGCCGGCCACGGGACTGCCCGGGGCTTTGCTGGCACCCACTTTCTCCACCAAAGCGGCATCAGCTTGCAACTCACCGTCCAACTGCAGGTCGGGAGCCAGTTCGTGCGCAATGCGGGTGGCTTCGGTCACCTTGTCTATCAACTCGTGCTTGGCACTGCCTTTGGTCGAGAAAGACAGCATAGCCACACGCGGCTCGATACCGGCTATGGTGCGCGCCGTCTCGGCAGTCGAAACGGCTATCTGAGCCAATTCCTGCGCGTTGGGGCAAGGATTGACTGCACAGTCAGCAAACAACAAGAAACCGTCCTCACCCAACTGCTTGGCAGGAGTGAACATAAGGAACGCTCCACTGACAATGCTCACGCCGGGTTTAGTCTTCAATATCTGGAAAGCGGGACGAATGGTGTCGGCAGTTGTGCCGCGGGCACCTGCCAACTCGCCGTCGGCATCACCATTCTTAATCATCAGGCAACCTAAATACAAGGGGTCTTGCGCCTTGCGGGCTGCTTCCTCTTCGGTCATACCTTTGGCTTTACGCAACTCGTAGAGCAAATGGGCATACTCACTCATCTTCTCATTGGTGGCAGGGTCAAAAATGGTGGCATCCTTAATGTAGGCATACCCCTTCTCGGCAGCCATTGCCTCAATGCGCTCACGCGAACCAATAAGAATCAAACGAGCCACCTTGTCTTTCAACAATATATTGGCGGCTTCCAAAGTGCGGGGTTCATCACCCTCGGGCAATACGATGCGTTGCGGATTCTGCTTGGCACGCTCAAGCATTTTTGCTAAAATATCCATAACCTAAAATAGTTTGATTGATAACGCCGCAAAAGTAAATGGAAATACAATCACGCACAACAAATGTGGGATTTTTTCTATTTTTTCGTTCAAAAAATTTGTCACATACAAAAAACAGCGTACTTTTGCGCCCTGAATTGAACAACAAAAAGACGACTAAACTTTTTCTCCTGTGCGTATGACCCACCTCAAACCCCTTCTCCTTGTGGCTACAATGTTAGTAGCCGGAGTATCGCTGTATGCGCAGCAGAAGGACAATACCGCCCCCGTCATCTATACCTCGCTGGACGGCAATCTGGTTCCGGTTGCAATACCCGAAGATCATGCTAACGATACAGTTGCCGCCGACACGGTGAAGGGCGTACATCCGCTGTATGTTACCACCCCCGTTTCACCGGAGATTTCCAATTGGTCACTCTATTTGGCACTGGGTGGAAACTTGTTTGACGGAGACTTTACTTCCGAAAAGAAACATGCCTTCTTTCTCCCCACAGCCGGAATAGGTGCAACCTACCATTTCAACAATACATGGGCACTTGGCTTGGACTATAAGTTCCGCCTTTATCGTGTATTTGGTGCTGATGGTCATGCAAAGACCCTTCTGAATGGTCGCACACACCAAGCCAGCGGTTATCTCACCTTTGATATTTTCAATTGTTTCCGTCCGCAGAACAAGCATAAATTGTTCAGTCTGGATCTGATTTTGGGTGCCGGTGCGTTCTGGTACAAGAACTGGACATACTATCCGAATGTTTATAAGGCCAATCTGTATAACGATTTCGTCTATCAACAACACACCAGAGAGCAGGTTGCCGAAGAAAGTGCCAAATATCGCGCATTCGGTATGTTCATCGGTGGTGCCAGCTTTGAGTTCAACCTCAATCGCAGTATTCAGTTAGGTGCTCGTGTTCTCTACAACTATGCCACAACTGACCTGGTGGATGGTCGTGTACGCGGTAACAACAACGATGGTATATTGGATATGGAGTTCTTGCTCCGCTACAAGATTGATGCGGTTAAGAAGTCACACACGCGCAACTTCCGCAGCAAAGAGGCTTTGGAAGAGATGATCGCCGCAATCGAGCCCGAACAGCAACAACCGCGTGACACCGTCTATCTGGGTCACCCCAAAGACACCGTCTATATTGCCAGTCGTGATACACTCTATGTCATCAACCGCAACACACCGGGTATGGGTCGCCTGACAGGAACCATTCCGGGTGGCTACGACGACAGCGATATCATACCCAACGCGCACTTCTATTATGTTGTCTATTTTGACAATGACGATCCTTCATTGGACAACATGGCCAAGACCATCGTTCAAGAGGCAGCGCAACGCATGCAAGCCGACCGTGAAGTGAAAGCACTCATTATAGGTTCGTGCGACAACACCGGTGCCGTCGAGTACAACAAGTGGCTGGCTGTGACCCGTGCCTACAATGTCGCTAACGAGATGACCGAAGGCTATGGCGTAGCAGAGAATCGCATATACACGGTTGGTCGCGGCATTATGATTGACAATCGTCCCGAAGGTTCGTATCGTCCTAACCGCCGTGTAGAGATACACTTGCTCAAGCAAGCCGAGTACGAACAAGCCATCCAAGTATATAAGGAGTTCGAAAGCAACAAGTCCGTCAAGCGTGGTTCGGCCGTCCGTCAGAAAAACGAAACTCCCACAGCACAAAACAATGTGGTCATCAAAGTGCCGGCTGACCTAAATGTGGCTGACGGCGACCAAATAACCGTGCGTCACAACACCACACTGCAACGCTTGGCACAGAAATACTACAACAACACCAACTGCTGGGTATATATTTACCTTGCCAATGGTGAGCGCGTAGCCATCCCAGACCAAGTGGTTGAGGGTACAACCATCAACCTGCCGCTCTTGACCGACAAACAGCGTCAAGTGACCGTGGATGAGGTCAAGGAGTTATTGAAAAGATATGTGAATATCAAATAATAATAAGGTATTTTATACCTTGGGGTCTCTTAGCTCAGTTGGTTAGTAGCACCTGACTCATAATCAGGGGGTCGTAGGTTCAAGCCCTACAGAGACCACACAAAGCGGGATGTAGTGCATAGTACATCTCGCTTTTTTTAAGCACAATGAAGTCTATAAGAAGCGATGAAGCCTACTATTGCCAATATAGAGCCCTACGGTTTGCCCGATATCAATCGGCGCAAAGTGGTGGTGCGAACAAACTGCAATCCCATGCAGGGACTGAGAGGAGAAATGGTGTCCAAAGACTTTGTCATCTGTCTGGTCAGCAGTGGCACGATTGAAGGTTATTATGACCAACAGCCCGTGACAGCCGCCATGAATGACCTTGCCGTCATACTGCCTAATCATCTGTTCAAAAGCACATATACAAGCGATAATTTTTGCATGACCGAGGTAGTGATTGCCCCTCCATTTATGGACGAGATGATGCGCAATGCGGTTCATCGTAACTATATCCAGTACCACTATGCCCCCACAGCTCACCTGACACAAGCGCAAGCAGATTCACTACGCCGCATCATTGTATCACTCAAGGAACTGAGTGAGATGGAGAACCTCCCTCACCGGCACGAGTTACTTATGGATATGACCGATGTACTCTCTACCCTACTGAGTCACTACCGCACCGAGTACAGCCAAGAGGGTGTATGGTTGCTATCGCGCAACAATGAGTTGTACGACGCTTTCTGCGAGTTGTTGGTTCGTCATTCGCGCGAGTCGCGGCAGGTGGACTTCTACGCCAACCGTCTGCACATCACCTCCAAGCACTTCACGCGCGCAATCCGTGAGGCAACCGGTCATCCGGCTTCGTACTGGATTGAGCAGCATATAGCCGTACAAGCCAAGCAGTTGCTGCACACTCGGCAGGACATGTCCGTGCAAGAGATAGGCTATTACCTCGGATTTGACGATGCAGCCCACTTCACCCGGTACTTTAAGCGTGTGACGGGTATGGCTCCACTTTGTTTTCGTGAAACAGTTCAATGAAGCAATTATGACACAGCATTTTGATTTACAGAGTCCTTTTGCCCCTACAGGGGATCAGCCGCAAGCCATTGATGCCTTGGTGACAGGGGTTGAACAGGGTGTACCAGCCCAAACGCTGTTGGGTGTAACCGGCTCGGGCAAGACCTATACGATAGCCAATGTGATTGCCCGTCTGAATCGTCCGACCCTCATCTTGAGCCACAACAAGACACTGGCAGCCCAACTGTATGCCGAGATGAAAGGGTTCTTTCCGCACAATCGTGTTGAATACTTTGTTTCCTACTACGATTATTATCAGCCTGAAGCCTACATCCCGCAGACGGACACCTATATAGAGAAAGATCTGAGTATCAATGAAGAGATTGACCGTCTGAGGCTGAGTGCCACGGCAGCCTTGCTCAGCGGCAGGAACGATGTGGTGGTGGTCAGTTCAGTATCGTGTTTGTATGGCATAGGCAATCCGCAGGATTTCTCACGCTCATGTTTCACCATCTCCCAAGGTGAGAGGCTGCCCATGCGCGACCTGCTCAGCCG
>CAMOHN010000042.1 GCA_946615455.1 uncultured Bacteroidales bacterium | reverse complement strand
ATGCGGACACTTGGAGCGCGGTCGTCCCCGCCCGCAAAGTATTAGATAACGGCAATCTCATCATCGAGCGTGACGGCATACGCTACAATGCTGTTGGGCAAGTCATACGATAGTTTAATTGTGGTCATACGTAATAACAAAAACAATCTCCATTATGAAAAAGGTATATGCAAGCCCGCAAACGGGCATTGAAAACACGTTGAGTGTACAGATGTTATGCGCCAGCGGCATTACACCACCTGCCTCGCACGACACGCAGCCCGTAACCGATGGCGGTGACCCGCAAATCGCAATTTAATGAGTTAATCTCGTAATCATTCTAAAAATCACGGAAGACTTACCTCTTCCGTGATTTTTTTTATCCATATTTGCACAATCTCCACAAACACACTATCTTTGCCGCCAAAAGGAGATAGTATTATGGTAACTGCATTGAATCCCGAATTTTTGAGAGAACTCAGTTATGTCGCTGAAGATGAGAGTATGATGAAGCAACTCTCGCGATACGTGCATCGTTTGTTTGAAAAGAAGCAGGACGACACATTGTTCACAGAGGAAGAGTTCCGCCGCAAGTTGGAGCGTTCCAGCGCACAAGCAGCGGAGGGGAAAACCATCCGTATGCGTGAAGATGAAACAGGAGAACAATTCATAAACAGATTGTTATGTATGCAGTAGAATTCACGGAAGAGGCGCGCGAGGACGTTTTACTTCTTCAAAAGAAACAACCAAAAGCCACCAAGAAATTGTTTCATCTTGTGGATGAACTCAAAGATCATCCCCGCACCGGCACAGGTCAAGTGGAGCAACTGAAACATTACAAAAACGAAACATGGTCGCGACGCATAACCAAAGAGCATCGTTTGGTGTATGAGATTCACGATGACAAAATCGTAGTGCTGGTCATCTCCTCTTACGGACATTATTAGACTTTTGCACCTGTATTTGCACAATCGCCACAAACACACTATTCTTGTAGTCAAATAGCGGCTTGTCCTTACAAAAAACGCAGTCCGTTATGACAAGAATTTGAGTCCCGCCAATTGGAGAATGTCCAGTACAACTTCGCTCCATACGGTAACCATATGAATGCTGCGGTTACATTCTTTGAACAAGTATATAAGTCTCTTTGATACCGCTTCGGCTTTTTTGAGAAAGCCCAAAGAAAAGAGCGTTTGCAGCAACCTGCAAACGCTCTTGGTCTATATTTCTAAAGGATTACTGAAAGGGTAGGATTACAGACCCAGTTTCTTGCGGATGTCCTTGGGAATGGCTTTCTTATTGACAAGAATATCGTTGGTCTTGTACTGCATGAAAGCTGTCGAAGCATACCAGATACCATTGTAGTCAAAGCCCTGTGTGCCCCACGAGTTCTTGATCATGTAGTAGATCTTGCCGTTCTGGTCTTTGGCACGACCGAATATCTGCATGCCGTGGTCGTCGGTGTTCTCCCAGTTGTCATAGGCCTCTTGGCGCATCTCTTGGGTGATTTCCAGCTCGGGCAAGGGGCGCTTGGTCAGTTCATCGCGTTTGGCTTTGGCATCCATACCCAACCAATGAGCCATGTCTGTGCCGGTGTTCTGTGCACCATTCTCTACATCGGGCACTACAGCCACACCTTTGCGGGTGAAGCCTTGCTCGCTCACATCAGCACCCCAGGCAAGGGTGTAACCGTTTTGCAGTGCGTTGTCAATGATGCGCATCATGTCCTCCATGGGCACGTTGTACATCAAATCCATGCGCCAGTTGTCGGGCACCTCAAACACAAAACGGGGATGACCCTCTTCATAAGACCAAGGATGGTGAGTATAGCTGGTGATGCTCACATAGTCGTCTGCATTCAGACCCAACGAAGCGGCATACGACTGGGGAGTGTATTTCTTGCCCTCGTAGGTGAATTCCTCAGGACATACGCCCAGGTAAGTGTCGTAGATAGCTTGCAAACCTTTTTTCCACACAGGTGTCAACTTGCCCAAACTGCGGGACAGAGCATGTACATAACCGGCAGCCACAGCGTCCAATTCTTTGTGAACGGGCAGTGTGTCAGCCTTGGTAGCACCATACTTGATACCGGGCATCACCTCTTGCGGAACCAAACCATAGTGCTTCAAGCAATAGATAACATCATAAGCACTGCCGCCGGCGGCAAACTGGGCGTTCTGATACATACGAACCACATACTCAGCGCGGTCCACCATGGTGTGACTAACCACGAACATCTCGGCAAAGTCCACCTCTTTCTTCTTCTCACGCAATACTTCGCTCTCAAGGAAACCGAGGGTCGAGAAGCACCAGCAGGTGCCGCTACGGTGTTGGTTCTTAACAGGCGTGATGGCCACGCTGTCAATCGTGGTGAAAACAAAACCCGAATCCGCTTTCTGCTCAGTGGACTCAGTTTGTGCCATGGCCATACCGCTGACGGCAAGCAAGGCTGCAAGCAAGGTCTTTTTCATACAACTAAAATTAAAAAATTATTGAATAATTGAGTTGATTGACACTGTCTGTACTCTCTTTTTCGCCGCAAAAATAGACTATCTTTTCGGTCTATGCAACAAAGTGCTTTTTTTTATGTTTTGCTGCCATTTATTTTTTTTCTAATCAAATGTTGTCATTATCTTTGCCCCGATTTTTGCGACATGAATGTTGTTTAACCCTAAATCAATAGTTATGAAAAAGATGTTTTTAGCCCTTGCGGCTTTGGCAACACTCACTTTCACAGCATGTGAGAAAAAGTCGGAAACCACTACCACCAACACAGAGGTGCCGTCAGAGATCATCTGCCAATACGGTGACACCATCGTGGCACATGACATCATGCCGGGCTATACCGACTATCAGGTGACAGTGGACGGTGAGGAGCATGCTTTTATTGAAGGAGATACCGTTTTTGTCGCTTGCATCGGCAACACAACCATGCATGTCGAGGCTGACCAAAAAGTAAAGAAAGACATCGCCCTGACCATCGTTCCACGCCTGCCGGAAGAGTTCATGTTCACCATCCCCGCGTTTGACTGGACACGCACACGCAACGATGTTCTCACCGAGGTGGGTACGCCCAACAATCGGATTGGTCCGGATGCCGAATTGAGAACAACCGACTCTGTTTATGTATATTATCTGGATGGTGAGAAATACAATCAGTTCGCTTACTATTATTTCACCAATGACTCAGACAACGACTTCAATACGCTGTCCGAAATCGTTGTCAGCATTATGGATGAGGAACACGGCGAGGTACTCAAACTCTTTATTGCTGAGCGTTTCCCCTTCTTTGGCAAAGCTTATTCCGGTTCAATACCCGTCTGGATCTACTATGATGCTCCTAAGAAGAGTGATGCTACCACGATGATTCGCTATTATCGTACTTCTGCTGCTTGGAATGTAGCATTCAGCCCCAAACCTGTACAATGATTCGCAAACGACGACCTTCAATTCCTTTGTCTATGCAAATTAAAGGATTCCGAGTTATTTATGCAAGCATGACCCTTGTGGTTGTGCTTGCTTTTTTGTTGTCCTCGTGTTCGGGCAGAACCGACGGCAGGACGCTGCCTTCCGCCAATGGTAGTATCTACGAGTGTGTGGTGGTCTGCGGCAACGAAGTCTATGAACCGGTCAAGGCTGTCATGGCTGCCGACATGCCTTGCCTGCCGCAAATGGAATCTTATTTCCGTCTTACCCATGTCACCTCGGCGTTGTTTGACGATATGCTCAAGGGAACGCGCAATGTACTGATGGTAGATATTCAGCCCGACCGTTACACGCAAACCAAAGCGCGCTATCTTCGGGACGCATGGAGTACACCTCAGGCGGTATGCCGTGTGCAGACTCCCGATGCCGAGGCTTTTTTGGACTGGTGGCAGCAAAATGGCGAACAGGTTCGCGAGTGGTTCATTCGCGAAGAGATGATTCGTCAGGTGCGTTTTTTGCGCGCAGGCACCAACAAAGAGGCGCGTCAAGCACTCAGACAACGGCTCAACTGCGACATGCTCATCCCCGCAGACTATGTGGTGGTCAAGGATAGTGCTGACCTCGTATGGTGCTGTAACAACAAGGGCTCTATGCGCCGAGATATAGTAGTATATCGTTACCCCTATACGCAAACTTCTCAACTGACATCCGACAGCATCTATGCTAAACGCGACGAGGTCATGGGGCGGTTGGTAACAGCCTCCGTGCCGGGTTCGTACATGGGAACGGAATACCGTATATTTCCACCACAATGCAGACAGATAGAGGCACTGGAAAAAGACAGCACGCACTCCTTCTATGGGTACGAAGTGCGTGGTCTATGGAAAATTCTTAACGGCGAAGCGATGGGCGGTCCCTATGTCAGTCATACACGGTTAGACCTCAAACGCGGCTATGTGGTCACTGCCGAAGTCTTCTTGTATGCAGCCGGTCAGAAAAAACGCAATGCGCTTCGCCAAACAGAAGCCATCCTCTATACGCTCAGCATAGCAGAATAATCATCAGTTGGGCTGCCATCACGCGCAGGAACATGGTCAGCGGATAGACCGTGGCATACGCCACCGAGGGTTGGTTGTTCTCGTCTGACAACGATGACGCATACGCCAAGGCAGGCGGGTCGTTGGTGGCTCCCGCCAATAGTCCCATTAGGCTAAAATAGTTTAGTTTGCCCCATTTGCGTGCAATAAAACCGACAATGAGCAACGGCAACATCGTAATGAGTATCCCGTAGAAGATCCAGTTGTAACCGCCTGCCATGATGGATGGCACAAAACTTTCGCCCGCTCCCAAACCGACAGCGGCAAGGAACAGACACAAACCCGTTTCGCGCAGCATGCGGTTGGCACTGGTGGTGGCAAAGGTGACCAAATGATAGTACGGACCATAGCGACCAATCAGTATTGCCACAATGATGGTGCCGCCTGCCAAACCCAGCTTGAAGGGCGTTCCCAATCCGGGTAGGTGAATGGGTAACGAACCGACCACCACACCCAATGCGATACCCAAGAAAATAGGAATGAGGTTAGGGATATCTAATTTTTTCATCTCATTACCGAACAGGTCAGCCACTTGCTTGACCTGTTCTTTTTCTCCCACCACCATGATACGGTCGCCCATTTGCAGGGGCAGGTCGGCTGTGGCAAGCAGGTCAATGCCGGCACGATTGATGCGGGTGATGGTGACATGATACTTCTCGTTGATACGCAGACTGCCAATTCGCTTTCCGTTCCATCGCGGTTTAGTCACCACAATGCGGCGAGAAACCAGTTCCGGACCGGCTTCTTGGGCTTTGAGTTCGCGCTCGGTCTGTTGCCCGATTAGGCGTAGCGAACCGGTGTGCTCTTTGTCTGTCAGGATGCGAAGATGGTCACCTTGGGTAATGACCGTGTCGGCTGAGGGAACTTGCTCGTGTCCGTCGTCGTGGATGATGCGCGAAATAACCATCTTGATATTGAGCATCTTGTTTAGTTCACGAACGGTGATACCGGTCAGTTGCTCGTTGGTGACAAGCACATCGGTCAGCACGGTCTCGTCTTGTGCCTCGTTACGGGCGCGAGCCAAGACTTCCTCTTCCTTGGTAAGATTGATGCGGAAAATACGCTTTAGAATAGGCATGGTCAGTATGATACCCAATACCGCTAACGGATAGGCTACTGCATACGCCGAAGCTATGGTGCTCTCTTCAGTACCGAACAGGTCAGCATAGGCTTGCTGTGCAGCACCCATGGACGGCGTATTGGTCACAGCACCGGTCATCACACCCACCATAGTTGCCATCGGCTCACCGCTGATGAGGTGAATAAGGTAGGTGGTCACACAACCCAAAAGTACGATAAACGTGGCATACACATTCATCTGCCATCCGCCCTTGCCGAACGACGAGAAGAACGATGGTCCCACTTGCAGTCCCAACGAATAGACAAACAGCACCAAACCGAAGTCCTTGGCAAACTGCCCGACCGTAGGATCCAGACCGATACCGAAATGTGAAAATACGATGCCGCAGAACAATATCCATGTCATACCCATGGAAAAGTTCTTGATACGCAACTTTTCTGCCAAAAACAGTCCCAACGCTATACATAGCGTTAGGACTACAATAGATTGTAGAACACCTGGCTCTACCAAGATGGTTCGAAAAAAGTTCATAACCTTCATCCGCAACTCCTGTAGGAGTAAGCTGCTTTATTTGCTTATTTTTTCTGCTCCGAAATAGGGTCGCAGAGCCTTTGGCAGGCGTATGCCGTCTGCGGTTTGGTTGTTCTCCAACAAGGCTGCCACAATACGCGGTAGAGCCAATGCCGAACCATTGAGTGTATGTGCTAACTGCACTTTTTTGTCTGCTTGGCTGCGGTAGCGGCAATGCAGACGATTGGCTTGGTAGGTGTCGAAATTGCTGGTCGAACTGACTTCCAACCACCGTTGTTGTGCTAACGAATAGACTTCAAAGTCATAGCACAAGGCAGCAGTGAAACTCATGTCGCCGCCGCACAGACGCAGAATACGGTAGGGTAGTTCCAACTTCTGGAGCAATCCCTCCACATGATCCAGCATCTCGCGGTGCGAAGCGGCACTGTGTTCGGGGGTATCAACACGCACAATCTCAATCTTGGAGAACTCATGCAGACGGTTCAAACCGCGTACATCCTTGCCGTAACTGCCTGCCTCGCGACGGAAGCACTGCGTATAGGCACAGAGCTTGACGGGCAACGCTTTCTCGTCGAGAATCTCGTCGCGGAACAGGTTGGTCACAGGCACCTCGGCTGTAGGAATCAGATAGAGGTCGTCCAACTCGGCATGGTACATCTGTCCTTCCTTGTCGGGTAACTGACCGGTGCCGTAGCCCGAGGCGGCATTGACCACGGTGGGAGGCATGATTTCCGTGTAACCGGCTTTGCCTGCCTCATCAAGGAAGAACTGAATGAGTGCGCGCTGCAGACGGGCACCTTGGGCTGTATAGACGGGAAAACCGGCACCGCTGATCTTCACACCCAGGTCAAAGTCAATCAGTCCGTACTCTTTTGCCAAATCCCAGTGCGGGTGCATGCCCTCGTTGTGGACGGGATTGAAACTGTCCTGCCAATCGCGAAGGGCGATGCTGTTGCCATCGGCGGAAAAAGCATGGTCGTTATCCTGTTGGAGCAATGCCAGCCCTTCGGGAATCTGCCAACCGCCCACCTTGACGGCGAGGTTGTCTTCAGCGTGTTTGCCTTCAGGAACAATCGGGTAGGGTACATTGGGAATGGTAAGCAGAGCCTGACGCATCTGTTCCTCGGCTTGAGTCATCTGCGCCTCGTAGGTGCGGATATCTTCTTTCAACTGTGCCGTAGTAGCCTTGACTTGCTCGGCTTGTTCGCGTTCGCCTTTTGCCATCAATTGACCAATAGACTTTGACAGCGTATTCATCTCGGCAGAAGCATTGTCTTTCTTCTGCTGGGCTACTTTACGGGCTTGGTCTATAGCAATAACGCTCTCGATGCACTCGCGAGCGTTATCCATGTGTTTCTTCTCCAAACCGGCAATGATGGCTTCTTTGTCGGCAAGGATCTGTCGTAAGGTTAGCATGTTGCTTATGCCTCGATGGGCTGAATGCTAACGAACGACTTGTTGTTGCGTTTGCGGGTAAAGGTTACAATCCCATCGGTCAAAGCATAGAGTGTATGGTCGCTGCCCATACCCATGTTCTCACCGGGGTTGTGTACCGTTCCGCGCTGGCGAACGATGATGTTGCCGGCTTTGGCAAATTGTCCGCCCCATATCTTTACGCCTAAGCGTTTGCTTTCTGATTCACGGCCGTTCTTCGAACTACCGACACCTTTCTTGTGAGCCATAATGTAATGCTGTTTTTAGGGTGAAAATAAACTGTTAGTAACTACTTGAAACTTCGCTTATGCAACGACAATCTCTTTAACCACAATATTGGTCAGGTCTTGACGGTGACCGTTCATCTTGCGATAACCTTTGCGACGCTTTTTGTGGAAGACACGAATCTTCTCGCCACGGCATTCGTTGTCCAATACCTCGCAAATCACTTTGGCACCTGCTATGGTGGGCGTTCCTACGGTGACATTACCATCGTTGTCCACCAACAATACCTGATCAAACTCAACCGTTGCACCCTTCTCGGTGTCCATACGGTGGATAAATAACTTCTTGCCGGCCTCTACTTTGAATTGCTGACCGAGCATGTTTACAACTGCGTACATTGTACTTCTTGTATTTTTAATAATCAACGGCAAGGCGGCTTATCCGACACGGTCGGGGCGACTTATTCGAGCCTTTACGCGCAAAAAACGGCGCAAAAGTACTATGCTTGAATCATTCAGCCAAACTTTTGCGCCGTTTTTTTTACAAAAAAGTGATTATTTCACTTCTTCAAAATCTACATCCTCAGCACCGCCGTTATTGGAATTGCCATTATTGCCCT
>CAMOHN010000041.1 GCA_946615455.1 uncultured Bacteroidales bacterium | reverse complement strand
GTACAGACCTATACGGCGGCTGATGGTCATACGCTGCTGTATGGTCTGCCATAGGTTGTCGTCCACTTCGTCCATCATGGCGCGAAACCAACGGAGCGTCAAGGGGGTGTCGCCGTCTTGCTCAGATAGTTGTGCCAAATAGTCGGTCAGTTGTTCGGGGGTGAGTTGTTGCTGCGCATCTGACAGAGCCTGCTTCGGGTTGAGGTGTACCTCGACCATGCAGCCGTCGTAGTGCAGATCGACTCCTTTGGACAATAGCTGCGGCACCCGTTCGGCTATGCCTGCCATGTGACTGGCATCTAACAGCATGGGCATATACGGCATCATGGTATGAAGGTTGTGAGCCATGTCCCAACACGGGTGGTGGTCACAACCGCGATGAACCGCCATCACCTGCACATCGGCATCTTGCAACGATTTCTCAAAACGCTCGATATTACCTTGCCATAGCCGCACATCCTCGTGCATGGGGTTCTTGACCCACACACTTTTCAGGTGCAAGCCGTCTTGCCTTATTGCTTGACTCAATGTATCTGCCAACTGTTGCACTACGATGGGATTGGCTGCCGTGCGGGCTCCTATCCACAAGTGGTTAACACCGGCTTTGAGACACAGCCGGACTTGTTCGGGGGTCGCCACCTCGGTCGCCACATCCAGACCATAATCATGCTGTACCCGCTGCAACCAAGGCAACCCCTGCTCGCCGACACCTTGAAAACTGCTGGGCGACGAGCGCGGTTTCCACAGACCGGCACGAAAAATGGGGCGCAATGGCAAAAGTGCCTTGGCGGTGGCAAGAACCTGTGCTTCTGTCTCGGCAGCACACGGACCGGCGATCACTATCTTAAAGGGAGAGGCTGGCAAGGCGGGCTTTCAGTGCGGCAATGCGCTCGTTGGCATCGTGTTGTTTCTTACGCTCCATCTCTACCACCTCAGGCTTGGCATTGGTCACAAACCGCTCGTTGTTCAGTTTGGCCTCCACGCCACGGAGGAAACCCTCTTGATGAGCCAATTCACCAAGCAGTTTCTTGCGCTCGGCTTCGACATCAATAAAGTTGGCAAGAGGAATGGTATATTCATCGGTTCCGACAAGGAACGAAGCCGCCAACGATGGCTTTTCGGCACCAATCTGCTGGGTGCAGTGTGCCAGTTTGTCAACGAGTTGGCTCAAGGGTTGGGCGGCTATGAGAGTCACTGCCTCTTTAGGGGCTATGTTGTGCTGGGCACGGATGTTGCGCACGCCGGTCACCACTTGTTTGAGGTGTTCAATACGCGCCATGAAAGCACCGTCCTCATCTTGTGCCAACAGCGAGTCTGCATCCCAATCCATGGTGTCGGCACGCATGATGGTGTCGCCTGCCTCACGCGGAGCAATGGCATGGTACAACTCCTCCGTAATGAAAGGCATGAAGGGGTGAAGCAGACGCAACATGCGCTCAAAGAACAGCATCGAGCAATCCAGCGTCTTTTGGCAGATGGGCTGACCATAGGCGGGCTTGATCATCTCCAAGTACCAACCCGAAAATTCGTCCGTGAACAACTTATAGATTGTCATCAGGGCTTCACTAAGGCGGTACTTGTTCATCAGGTCGTCCACCTCTTTCTCGGTCTTGGCAAGCAGTAGGGTGAACCATGTCACCGCCTCGCGGTCGGTTATGGGCGCTTCCGTGTCGCTGACTTGCAGGCCTTTGAGCATACGGAAACAGTTCCAAATCTTGTTGCAGAAATTGCGACCTTGCTCGCACAGACTGTCGTCATAAAGAATGTCGTTGCCGGCAGGGGCTGACAGCAAGATACCCATACGCACACCGTCGGCTCCGTAGCGGTCAATCAAGTCTAACGGATCGGGACTATTTCCCAACGACTTAGACATTTTCCTACCTAGCTTGTCACGCACAATGCCGGTGAAATAGACATGGCGGAAAGGTTTGTCGCCCTGCCATTCGTAGCCTGCCATAATCATGCGCGCCACCCAAAAGAAGATGATGTCCGGACCGGTTACAAGGTCTGCCGTGGGGTAGTAATAACGCAGGTCTTCCTCTTTGTCAAACACCGACATGGGCCACAGCCAGCTGCTGAACCATGTGTCCAACGCTCCCTCGTCCTGCACATAGTTGCCTTCGGGACGCGTCTCACTGACCACAATGCGGTCGTTAGGGTAGTTCTCCAGGCCGGTCTGAGCCAACAGGTCGGCATCGTAATAGGCGGGAATACGATGCCCCCACCATAACTGACGGCTGATACACCAGTCTTTGATGTTCTCCAACCAGTTGCGGTAGGTGTTTTTGTACTTGGCGGGATAGAAACTGATGTCGTCGTTCATCACCGGCGGCAGGGCAATGTCGGCAAAGTGCTGCATCTTGACAAACCACTGCAACGACAAGCGCGGCTCGATGGGTACATTCGTGCGCTCAGAGTAGCCCACTTTGTTGTCATAGTCTTCGATTTTCTCGACCAATCCTTTGTCTTGCAAATCTTTCACAATCTGCTCTCGGCATGCAAAACGATCCATACCGTGATAGCGGCGTACATTGTTTTGTAACTCGTCCTCCACCGTGTCCATGTTCAGGTGTGCATCGGCTGTAAACACATCAATGGTGCGCAGGTTGTATTTTTGCCCCAACGCATAGTCATTTACATCGTGGGCTGGAGTCACTTTCAGACAGCCCGTACCAAAGCCTATTTCCACATAGCGATCCTCAATGATGGGAACTATGCGTCCCACACCGGGGACTACCACTTGCTTCCCTTTCAACCATGCATTGGCAGGGTCTTTAGGATTGATACATACACATATATCACCGAAGATGGTCTCCGGTCGAGTGGTTGCCACCACGGCGTAATAACCCTGCTCGTCTTTGTGTACAACACTGCCCTCGGGCAAATTGTTTTCGACTTTCGACTCTGTACTTTCGACTACTCTGTACTTGAGATAGTACAAGTGACTATGTTCTTCGTGATAAATGACCTCTTCATCAGAGAGTGCGGTTTGTCGTTCCGGATCCCAATTGACCATACGCAGCCCGCGATAGATGAGGCCCTTGCGGTAGAGGTCGCAGAAGACGCGAATGACCTGTTCGCTGCGTTTCTCGTCTAAGGTGAAGGCGGTACGATCCCAGTCGCACGAACAACCGAGGCGGCGCAGTTGCTTCAAGATGATGCCTCCGTGCTCGTCCGTCCATGCCCATGCATGACGCAGAAACTCCTCGCGGGTCAGATCCTGCTTGTTGATACCCTGCTCTTTAAGGCGTTTGATGACTTTGGCTTCGGTGGCAATGCTGGCATGGTCGGTACCCGGCACCCAGCAGGCGTTCTTGCCCTGCAAGCGGGCACGGCGCACCAGTATGTCCTGAATGGTCTCATTGAGCACATGCCCCATGTGGAGAACACCTGTCACATTGGGGGGAGGAATGACGATACTATATGCTTCGCGACCGTCCGGCTCGCTGTGAAACAGATGGTTATCTAACCAATACTGATACCAACGGCTCTCTATGTCCGTCGGGTTGTACGTTGTTTGTGCGGCAGGTGCTGAAGAGACCTGAGACGCTTGATTGTGTTGATCCATAACGATTTTTGGTTCGCGTAAAAAACGCGGCAAAAGTAGAGCAAGCCCGCTGAATATGCAAACAAAAAATGCGTTCCCCGTAGCAGTCGCTGACACGGGGAACCACAAAAACTATATTCATTCAAAAAACCGCTGCAAAAGTATGGGTACAAAATAACCTACCCAATCCCTAAAAAAGGGGATTTTTCACTTTTTGGCTTGTAGGTTGTAGCAAAAGACCCTATTTTTGCGAGCCTGAAAAAAACAACAATAAAAATATCAACTATCATGAAAGCATTAGTGAAAAGAAAACCCGAGTACGGGATCTGGATGGAAGAAGTGCCCATGCCTCAAGTAGGTGTGAACGATGTACTGATTCAAGTCAAGAAGGCTGCTATCTGCGGAACGGATCTGCACATGTACAAGTGGGACGAGTGGTCGCAGACACATTGCAATCCTCCTTATATACAAGGTCATGAGTTTGTAGGAACGGTAGTTGAGATTGGCGACGGAGTCAAACACATCAAGGTGGGCGACCGCGTGACAGCCGAGGGACATATCGTTTGCGGTCAGTGCCGTAACTGCCGTCGCGGTTATGGACACGTGTGCGAGAACACACTGAGCGTCGGCATCACACGCGATGGCGCTTTTGCTGAGTATGTAGCCATTCCCGAGTCGAATATTGTCAAACTGCGCGACGAGATATCCGACGATTTTGCCGCCATCATGGACCCATTCGGCAATGCGACCCATACAGCATTGGCATTCCCTCTATTGGGTGAAGATGTGCTCATTACGGGCGCAGGTCTGATAGGTACTATGGCTGCGGGTATTTGCCGTTATGCCGGAGCCAAGAACATCGTGGTGACCGACTTCAATCCGCTTCGTCTGGACATTGCCCGCAAGATGGGTGCCACCCGCACGGTGGACGGTTCCAAAGGTGAGACCATCCAGCAGGTGATGGAAGAGTTGGGTATTCGCGGCTTTGATGTAGGACTGGAAATGTCGGGCGCTCCCAGTGCCTTCAACGATATGGTTGAGCACATGTACAAGGGCGCTAATATCGCCCAGTTGGGTATCCTGCCCGCTGACACCAAAGTCAACTGGAGCGATGTCATCTTCAACGCATTGACCATCAAGGGTATCACCGGCCGCCGCATGTGGGAGACATGGTATCAGATGGAGCAGATGCTCCTGGGCGGTTTGGACCTGAGTCCCGTCATTACGCACCGCTTCAAGTTTGACGACTTCCAAAAAGGCTTTGATGTGATGGTCAGCGGCCAGTGCGGCAAAGTGCTGTTGGAGTGGTAACTTACGGCAGGGGGTGCAACCCCTTTTTATAACAGATAAAACGAACCAAAAGAACGATTATGAAACGATTGTTGTGGGTGGTGATGTGCTGTTGCGCTCTGTCGGTAGCAGCCCAAGACAGGTCCCTGTTGACCGAGTATCAATTGCCTAACGGCCTGACCGTCATGTTGTGGGAGAACCACGACATGCCCGATGTGACCGGTTATGTGGCTGTTCGTGCCGGTTCGGTGGACGAACCGGTGGAATACACCGGCTTGGCGCACTACTTGGAGCACATGCTCTTCAAGGGCACCCAGCGTATAGGCGCACTTGATTGGGAAAAGGAGAAACCGTTGTATGAGCAGATTATTGCTCTTTACGACGAGTACGCCACCACCACCGATGCCACCATGCGCGACACCCTGGCACAGCGTATTAACCGACTCTCCATTGAGGAAGCCCGCCTGTCCACCACACAGGACTTCTTTGTGCTCATGGACGGTATCGGAGCCGAGAACGTGAACGCCTTCACCACCTACGACATGACTTGCTATACCAGCTCGTTCCCCGCTCACCAAATGCGCAAATGGCTCACCATCAACTCTGACCGCATGCTCAACCCTGTGTTCCGTACATTCCAAGCAGAGTTGGAAAATGTGTTTGAGGAGTATAATATGAACGCAGCCGGAGTGCAGACACAGCAGCGTGACCTGCTCTTTGAGACTATCTACAAGGGACATCCCTACGAGCGTAGCGTCATTGGTGTGCCCGAACACCTGAAGAACCCGCGCATGAGCAAGATCATTGAGTTCTTCAATACATGGTATGTGGCCAACAATATGGCTCTGATTCTGGTGGGGGATTTCCAAACGGATGCCATTCGCGGTATGATTGCCGAGACCTTTGGTCGTCTGCCTGAGGGCGAACTGCCGTCCCGCGACAGAGACATTCCCGCTTTCGAAGCAGGCAAAGACAAGAAATTCCGTATAGGCTACTATCCCCAGGTCTATTGGGCCTTTGATGGTGTCAAGGTGACCGACGAGGACCTGCCCGCTTTGCAGATGGTCAGCCTGCTGCTCAACAACGGTACGCAGACCGGCCTGTTGGACAAAGTGACCATTGACGGCGAGGTCAGCGCTGCACAGTGTATGGTGGATGCAAGGCGTGACATGGGACGCATCGTGGTGACAGCCATTCCCTATTTTGACCCGCTGCAACAGTCGTTTGACGACAATGCTACCACACGCCGTGTCGTGATGAACGAGATTGACAAAATCAAACGCGGTGAGATAGACGACCGCCTCTTTGAGGCCGTCCGCGAGGAAGTGCGCCAGTCGTTTCGCCTGCGCTACGAGGAAGGCGGCGGCGAGATGGACGAGTTGGTGCAGTGCTTCATTTATGGCATTCCCACCGAGCGTATCTTCACAGAACAGGAGCGTCTGTTAGCCCTCACCAAGGAAGACTTGCAGCGGGTGGCATATAAGTACTTTACGGGTAAACCCATCACGCTGACTTTTGAGGACGGTGACCCCAAAGTGAATAAACTACCAAAACCCAAGATTCAACCATTAGAGATGCCGCAAGGAGTTGAGACGGACTATGCCAAGGCTTTCCGCCAATTGCCCGAAGGAACTCCCGTTGTTCGCTATAATGACTGGAGTGAGGTCAAGGTTATTCCTTTGGACGAGCATGTGACGCTTCACTATACACCCAATACCAAGAACTCACTCTTCTCGCTCACCCTACGCTATGGCGTGGGCTTGAAGAAAATGCCCAAGTTGCAGTATGTAGTGGATCTGATGAACCGTGCCGGCATGCAGCCCGAAACAGACCCGCAAGAGTTCCGTCAGCGCCTCAGCGCCCTCGGAGGCAGAGTGGCCTACGGGGTGGACGACAGTTACCTGACCATCTCATTGATAGGCGAAGACGAACATATGAAGGAAATCATGGAGTTGGTCAGCCTGCAAATCCTGATGCCTAAGTTGGACAAGAAGCAGTTTGATGCCGTTAAGGGTTCGGAACTCAGTTCACGCCTGACGCAAAAGCGTATGCAACCGCTTTGGGCAAGTGCTCTGCGCGAGTATGTGGTCTATGGTGACGAGTCTCATTTCCTCAATGTTGTGCCTTTCTTAGAGGTGTTTGATATGGACGAACTGACACTTATGACCCAGTTCCAACAGGCAACCAAATATGCTTTGGATGTGCATTACTGCGGTACGCATACACCTGCCGAGGTGCAAGCGGTTTTGCCCTTGCAGGAAGGAGTCGTGGCTTCCTCTTCGCCCGAGGTGAGGGAGAAAAAACAGTATGACAAAACACAGATCTTCTTCCTGCCTAACAGCAAGGTGCAGCAAGCCAGCGTCTATTTCTATCAGGCAGGCGAGCCGTTCGATCTTGACCGTCAGGTGGTCACCGATGCTTTCAATCAGTATTTCTCTGGTGGTTTCACGGGCGTGGTGATGGACGAGATTCGCACCAAACGCTCATTGGCATACTCAGCATACGGCATGGTTTCGCATGGCCTGGTGCCGCGTGATAGGACGGCTTTCTTGGGCTATGTGGGTACCCAGTCGGACAAAGTGAACGATGCCGTGACCACCTTTATGAGTCTTCTCAGTGACATGCCCCTGCAACCCGATAGACTGAGTAGCGTGCGCACGGCTATCGGTCAGAGTTATGCCTCTGCCCGTCCGTCCATGCGTAGCAAGAGCCTGGTCTATCAGCTATATCGGCAATTGGGCTACAACAATGACCCGGCACGGGTGCACAAAGCACAATTGGAAGACCTTACTTTTGAGCAAATTACCGATTTCTACAAGACACATATTCAGAATCGTCCGGTGGTTGTACTCATTGTAGGCGACCCAAAACTGATTGATATGAAACAGTTGGGTAAGCTTGGCAAAGTCAAACGCGTATCGCTCAACGATCTGTTTGCACCGTTGGACTTGGACTAAACACAGACGATAAAGGATATAATCATGCACCGTTCCGGATTTGTCAATATAGTAGGCAACCCCAATGTGGGGAAATCGACCCTGATGAACGCCCTCGTGGGGGAGCGTCTGTCTATCATCACGAGTAAGGCACAGACGACTCGTCATCGTATCATGGGTATTGTCAACGGCGACGACTTTCAGATAGTCTATTCGGACACACCCGGGGTGCTCAAACCTTCCTATCGTTTGCAAGAGCAGATGCTGGAGTTTTCGCGCTCGGCTTTGGTGGACGCAGACATCCTGCTCTATGTGACCGATGTGCAAGATACGGCCGACCGTAATCGTGACTTCTTAGACAAGGTGCAGCACATGTCGGCAGCCGGAACCGTAGTCTTTCTGGTTATCAACAAGATTGACCTGACTACGCAGGAGACCTTGGAGTCGCTGACCGACTTCTGGCACAAGACCCTGCCTGAGGCACACATCTTTCCCATTTCGGCGCGTGAACGATTCGGAGTGGAACAGTTGTTTGCCGCCATCCGCGAGGCTTTGCCCGAGTGTCCGCCCTTTTTTGATAAAGACCAACTGACCGACCGTCCGGCACGATTCTTTGTCGATGAGATTATCCGTGAGAAGATCCTGCTCAACTACGACAAGGAGATCCCCTACAGCGTCGAGGTTGAGGTTGAATCGTTCAAAGAAGAGGAACAACTGATTCGTATCAGTGCCGTCATCTATGTGGAGAGAGACAGCCAAAAAGGCATCATCATAGGAAAGAGCGCCATGGCAC
>CAMOHN010000040.1 GCA_946615455.1 uncultured Bacteroidales bacterium | reverse complement strand
TGGCAGCCCTGGCTCTGCTCTGGGAGGAAGGCATTGACGAGCCGACCATGCGCACGGGATTGAGCACCTACCAAGGGGTTCACCGCCGCTTCAACCTGCGGCACAACACGCCCCAAGTGCTTTATATTGATGACTATGCCCACCATCCCACCGAACTTGCCACAGCCTTGCAGGCAGCGCGTTTCTTGGCACCGGACAGATACATGATTGCCGTCTTTCAACCCCACCTATACAGCCGTACACGCGACTTTATGTCCGACTTTGCCCGCGTGCTCGGCGAGGCGGACGAGGTCATTGTGCTGCCTATCTATCCTGCACGCGAAAGCCCCATTGAAGGCATCAGCTCCGATGTGTTAGCCGAACGAATCGGTGACAAAGCCACCGTCGTAAGCAAGCAACAACTCGCCGATTACATCCTATCCCGTCTGAAAACCCTTAATCGTCCTACAACGGTTATGACCCTTGGTGCGGGCGACATTGACCGACTGGTTCAACCCCTTGAACAAACTCTCCTATCATGTCGATAAACACATCTGCCATACGAACATTTGCCGCCTTATGCCTCGTTGTTGCCCTCGTCATTATTGGTGCATGGTGGGGTTTGTCGCGCGAAGATAACAGAGTGTGCCGCCATCTATCCATTCGCATAGAAGACGCCCGTGAAAGACAATATATCGAAAGTAGCGAAGTGGTCATTCTGCTACGGCAAAAAGCCCTCTATCCTGTGGGCATACCAATGCAGCAAATCCCTTTGCAGCAAATGGAAGAGGCTGTGTTGTCACACCACATGGTTCGCACGGCACAATGCTATGCCACAAGCGATAGCACTATCATAGTGAGCCTGACACAACGCATTCCACTGCTCAAAGTGACCACTGCTACCGACAGTTATTATGTCGATACAGACCGTGAGCGCATGCCCCTGTCAAACAAAGTCAAGACCGATGTGATTGCCGTCACCGGTCGTGTGGGCGAGCGTATGGCCAAAGACGAGATAGCGGAGTTTGTGCTGTGGCTGCAAGACAACACCTACTGGAGCGAACGCATTGCACGCATAGACATACTGGAAGGCAAGCAGTTGCTGCTCTATCAGACAGACAATCAACCCCGCATAATGCTTGGGCGATTGGACGAGTATGAGGACAAGTTGCACCGCGTCAGGCTGTTTCAGGAAACACTGCCCGTCAAACTGCCCGATGCGCCTAAATACAAAGAACTGGATGTACGCTACAAAGGACAAGTAGTCGGACGCAAATAAAAATAACACCATCATTATGCCCAAAAAGACAATCACACATGCTGCCAAAGACCTCCCGTTGGTTGTGGTGGAGCTGGGTAGCCAAAGCGTTCGCGCCATGGCAGCCGAACGCATCGGTCAGGACATGCTGCATGTCCTTGCCTACGAGGAAAACAGCATGCACCCGTGCGTCGAACAAGGACTGGTCTGCAATCCCAACGATGCCGGCTACATGATCAGCGAGGTGCTGCACCTGCTGGCCAACCGACTCCATGTGGAGACCATTCCGGCGGCTTTCACACTCATTGGCGGCAAATACATGCAGTCAGTCAATGTCAAAGCCCACCGAGACCTCATACACAAAAGCAGCATCACCGAAGCCGTCAAAGAGGACATCCGTAACGAATGTAAAACCAAGATTGAGAACAACAACCCCGATGTGGCGGTCTATGGGCTCATACCATCCTATTATGAATTGGACCACGAGGAGATCGAATCCGAACCATTGGACAAAGACAAAGCCATACAGGTGGTCGGTCACTATGCCGCTTTTGTCGGTCACAAGGACGGGCGCGACAAACTCAACAAGAGTTTTGACAATGCCAAGACGTCTATTGTCCAAACCTTCGTCCGCCCCGATGCCGTGCTCAGTGCCATCTCTGCCGAGAACAGCGACCTGCTGACCAACGGATGCGCCGTCATCGACTTTGGTGCTCAGACCACCACCGTGAGCGTCTATAAAGGCTCCGAATACCTGCTCAACCGAGTCATTCCCGTTGGCGGATGGCATATATCCCGATTCATTGAACAGCAGGGCATACCCTTCGAATATGCTGAATACATCAAGTGCCTCTACGGCATGGCCTCGCCCCGCATGGTCGAAAAAGATCAGGTGATGACCATCCCATCGTCCATCCCGGACCGAGGTGATGTGCGCGTCAAATTCAGCGAACTGGCCACCATCATCGAGATGAAACTTAACGAGATAGTGCAGCGTCTGCAAGAGATATTGCGCAACGACATCAGCCGTATTACCACCATTTATGTCACCGGCGGCGGCAGTATGCTGCAAGGCTTGCTCCCTTACTTGGAACAACGTCTGGGCTTGCCCGTGTACTATGGCAGCCATGCCTACCTGCTGGACAGACAGACCGACGACGAGTACTGCAAACCTAAATACACATCCCTCATTGGCGGGCTAATACTCGGCTCCGACTGGCGGGATAAACACAAGGATGCCGAAATATCGGACAAAAAATCCTTCAAGAGCAGGCTCTTGTCTGCCTTCACCGAAACAACACTACCCTTATTCACCGATAGCGACTATTAAAACACACTATGGAAGACGAATTATTACCCATCCAGTTAGACTTTGCCCAAGACACCATCATCAAGGTGATGGGCGTGGGCGGCGGTGGCGGCAATGCCATCAACTATATGTACAACCAAGGCATAGACGGGGTCACCTACCTCATTTGCAATACAGACCGTCAGGTGTTGAGCGACTCGCCCATACCCGCCAAGTTGCAACTGGGCATCGGTCTGGGAGCCGGTGGCAAGCCCGAAGTGGCATGCGAATATGCCGAGCAGTCGCGTGACCGCATCAAGGAAGCCCTCAACGACGGCACCAAGATGCTCTTCTTGGCTGCCGGTATGGGTGGCGGCACCGGCACCGGAGCATCACCCATCATTGCCGAAGTGGCACGCGAGATGGGCATACTCACCGTAGGCATTGTCACCATTCCTTTCCTATTCGAAGGTAAAAGAAAAATCGAAAAAGCCATGCTCGGCGTTGCCAAACTGGCAGCCCATGTCGATGCCATCATTGTCATTAGCAACGAGAAACTGACCGAGATCTATCCCGACATGGACATCAAGACCGCCTTTGCCAAGTCTGATGATGTGATATGCAACGCCGCCAAGTCCATTGCCGAAATCATCAATGTACGCGGCTATATCAACACCGATTTCTCCGATGTCTATAATACGCTCAAAGACGGCAATGTAGCCATCATGAACGTTGGTCGTGCCGGCGGCGAGAACCGGCTGGAAGATGCCATCAAAGATGCGCTTGAGTCGCCACTGGTCAACTCCAACGATGTACGCGGTGCCCACCGTGTGCTGCTGCAACTCTATTGCTCTGAGGAGCATGCCATCCGCACATCCGAGTTCAAGGTGCTCAACCGCTTCATTGACCAAGTGGGCGACGAGGTCGAAGTGCAATGGGGTGCTACCTATGACAACAGCCTGGGCGAGGATGTGCGCGTGTCGCTCATTGCCACCGGCTACACCATCAGCGACATTCCCACCATTGAGGACACCGGCGACACCACCCGACTGACCGTACCGCAGGCCATACAAAAGAATTATGAAAAACCTGCCGACCCCAACCAGCCCCTCATCAACCTCACGCCATCCTCCAACCCATCCACACAGTCCCAGACGCGTCAACAAGGCACCGATGCCGGCGACATAGTCATCAAGTTTGACGACGACAAGCAGCACAACCCTTCGCAGCCAACCACACACACTGTGGATAACAACAATAAGGAAAAATCGTCTGCTTTCGGCTGGATGTTCGGACGACGCTAAGACAACAACTCACCCAACACAAATAAACCCATTTGATTATGGAACACCAAGAAATGAACCTTTGGGATGTACTTGTCCTATGTGCCAATGGCATCAAAAACCTTCTTCGTGCCTGCATGACATTGTTCAAAGGCATGGTGCGTCTCTCGTACCGGCAATGGTGGTTGGTCGCTGTGTTTGTGATTGCTGTCACAGCCCTCGCCGTTTACTACTCGCGCCCGAGCAACAAGATATACAAAGTCAACGCCGTTGCCACCCTCAACGGCCCCTCGTTCCGCGAAGTGGCAGACTACTTTGAGTCCATGGACAAGACATATCAAGCATTCACTGTGGTGGATTGTCTCAACGATGGGGTGGCAGACTATGTGGATCTAAAAGGTCATCATTCGCCTGAAGACTCGGTCAATGTGAGCATGTCCGACCAGATTGGCTTGCAGTTCATTGTGTGCGACACTACCCATATCCCTGCCATCGAGCAGCGTATAATGGACCGCTTCAACAGCCAACAACAGTTTATTCATGTCTTCAACTACTTCAAGGCACACATGGATCGCCGGTATCGCTTCGACCAAGAGCAGGTGGACAAGTTAGACTCGATGACCACTGCCTTCTATGCTTCGGCAGGGTCGCGTCAGGTGCAGTCCAACGCATGGGAATTGGTCTTGGGACGACAAGAAATAATCCTGCCCGTCAAGCAGATTGAGCAGTTCATGTCTCACAAGGAACAACGCGACATACGCTACGCAAGCTGCACGGCCCCCGTTGTGTTGCACGGGCATTTTGTGCCGCAAAAGAAAGCCGAGAACGGTCGCTTCAAATGCACCGCTCTCGGATTGCTGATAGGTTGGCTGTTAGGTTGCCTTGTCGCGCTGTGTTGGGAGCGCCGTCGCGCTATCCGCGCTTGGTTGAAACAAAACGGCGAACAATAACATATATCACCGCCACAGCCACCAGCACCAGTATAGCCACGCTCAGTTCGTGGCTATATGTTTTTATGACATCCATCTGCCCGTGTGCCACATAGCCTATGAGAGCCAACACGCAGTTCCATGCCAAGGCACCCAGAAAAGTGTACAGCAAGAACTGCCCAAAGGGCATACGGCTCAGGCCGGCAGGAATGCTGATGAGTTGGCGAATGCCCGGAATGAGCCTACCTACAAACGTACTGACCTTTCCGTGGTCGTTAAAGTATGTCTCGGCACGCTCAACTTTCTCTGCACTCAATAGGCACAAATGCCCCAGCTTGCTGTCAGCAAACTTATAGATGAGAGGACGACCCAACCATACAGACAGCGCATAGTTGATCATGGCGCCCAACAAAGCCCCCGCCGTACCGAACAGCACTATGAACGCCACATCCATTAGGTAGTTGCCCGTCACTGCCAACGGACTGCCTGCCTCGCTTGCCACAAAGACAGCAGGAGGAATGACCACCTCACTGGGAAAGGGAATAAACGAAGACTCGATGGTCATCAGCGCGGTAATCGATGCATAGTTCATGTGCACCGAATACCACGCTATCACTTGATCGACAATAGACATCTTCTGACCTGTTTAGAGGAACAGCAACTGAACCAACACATACACCGGCAGCAGAATCAGCAACGAGAAGCGCATCATATAGCCGAAGAATGTCGGCATCTTGATGTGGTTCTCCTCGGCGATGGCTTTGACCATGAAATTGGGTCCGTTGCCGATATAAGTCAGCGAGCCGAACATGACGGCTGCCAACGAGATGGCCTTGAGCAGGATCTCCGGAATGCCGGCTACAAACGACATACCGTTGTAGATGCCTTCGCCGCCTATGGCAGCCATAGCGGCTATGCTCTCGGGCAGACCGGAAGCCACTCCGTGGAATGCAACGGCCGTGGGCGTGTTGTCAAGGAACGAGGACAAAGCACCGGTGGCATAATAGAACTGCCAAGCATGAGCAAAGCCCAAATCGGCTGCATGGGCACGAAGGAAAATCAAGGCGGGGGTCATTGTGGTGAAGATACCAAAGAACAGATATGCCACTTCTATAATGGGATCCCATGTGTATTTGTTGTCCTCATAGCGCACTTTGCGGTCGGTGGTATAGAGCGAAACAATCATGATGGAGAGCAGCACAATCTCACGAAGGAACTTAAGCCAAATGGGAGCATCGGCACGCCCCATGGCGGGAATCATGCCCTCGTTGATTAGTGCCACAGACAGCACAACACCTACGAGCCATACAAAGTTGATCGTACCCGTCAACTTCAAGGGCACGGTCTCGCGTGCATCGGCACTGAGTGCTGTCCAGTCCTCTTTCTTATAGTAGTATGTATCCATCACAAAATAGATGAGCAGCAGAATCAGCCCCGTGAAAGCCCACTCGGGCAGTAGGTGAAGGAACCATGTAAAGCTTGCGCCGCGCAGGAAGAGCATGAACAATGGAGGGTCGCCAAGCGGAGTGAGCAAACCGCCGCAGTTGGCTACCAACGCTATGAAAAACAACACGGTGTGAGCCGTAAACTTACGCTGTTGGTTGGTGGTAATCACCGGACGGATGAGCAGCATGGCAGCACCCGTGGTACCCATGACAGATGCCAGCAACCAACCAATAGCCAAAAACAAAGTATTGACCCATGGTTTGGCCTTGATGTCGCCTGACAGATGGATACCGCCGGTCACCACATAAAGCGTGAGCAGCAGCACAATAAAGGGGATGTAGTCAAACACCACTTGGTGCTCCAAGGCATGCACACCATCCATGCCGTACTTGGCCATCAGGTAGATGGCCGTCGGAATACCAAGCACCATGGAAACCAATAGCTTGTTTCCATTCTTTTCCCACCATTTCTCCGCCACCAGCGGGCCGATGGCAATGGCTAACAGCATCAGACCAAACGGAACCATGGTCCATGCCGATAATTGCGTAATGTCATTCATACGAAAACAAAAAATCAAATGTTCTTTTATGGTCACTCCCATCGGGAATAACAAGGCAAAAGTATCGTATTTTTTCCATTCGGCAAAACATAGCCCGATTTTTCTTGTCGGGATAAAAAAATGCGGTTACTTTTGCGGCGCAAAACATTCAAAGAAGGCTTTTCTTTTTTTCATCTATGGACAGGTTACGGACAGAGCATTTGGTCAAGCGATATGGACGGCGCACAGTGGTTAATGACGTTTCCATTGAGTTGCAGCAAGGCGAGATAGTCGGTTTGTTGGGACCTAACGGAGCGGGCAAAACAACCACCTTCTATATGACCACCGGTCTGGTGACAGCCAATGCCGGACATATCTACCTCAACGACGAGGACATCACCTCCTACCCCATGTATCGCCGTGCCCGTTTAGGTATAGGCTACTTGGCACAGGAAGCCAGCGTGTTCCGCAAGATGACCGTAGAGGACAACATAGCCTCTGTCCTTGAGATGACCTCATTCAGCCCGGAGTATCAAAAAGAAAAACTGGAGCAACTCATTCGGGAATTCAACCTCTCGCATGTGCGCAAGAACCTCGGCGACCGTCTGTCTGGCGGCGAGCGCCGACGCACGGAGATAGCCCGCTGCTTGGCCATTGAGCCTAAGTTCGTCATGCTGGACGAGCCCTTTGCAGGGGTGGACCCCATTGCCGTACAGGAGATTCAGGATGTGGTATGGCGTCTGAAAGACAAGAACATCGGCATCCTCATCACCGACCACAATGTGGACGAGACGCTCATGATTACCGACCGAGCCTACCTGCTCTTTGAGGGGCGCATTCTCTTTCACGGCACACCCGAGGAGTTGGCTGCCAACCCCACGGTCAGAAAGAACTATTTAGGTCGCGACTTCGAACTGAAAAAGAAGTCCCGTCCGACCGACAATCCGGAATCTTCAAATCTTTAAATCTTTCAATCATACCATGACTTTTGCAGCACTTTGTAACACCATTTTTCCCCAGTCTGTTTTAGACTACCACAAAACCGACGATGTGGATGCCCCCATGCCCAATCCCTACGAGCAAGGCACCATCGAGTACGACCTCTATAAGAAAAACTGGATTGATGTGGTTCAGTGGCACTTGGAGGACATCATCCGCGACCCGGAGATTGATCCCGTTGAGGCACTGGCTCTCAAGCGCCGCATCGACCGCAGCAACCAAGAGCGAACCGACCTGGTAGAGCGTATTGACAGTTATTTTTACGAGAAGTTCCATGCCGTCACTCCCCTGCCCGAAGCACGCATCAACACCGAGAGTCCCGCCTGGGCTGTGGACCGACTGAGTATCCTGCATGTCAAGATTTACCACATGCAAGAGCAGGTCAATCGCCAAGATGTCAGTGACGAGCAACACCGCAAATGCGCCGACAAACTGGCTGTGCTCAATGAGCAACTGCAAGACATGACCACATCCATCACCGAACTGCTGGACGACTACCAAGCCGGCAGACGCATCATGAAAGTGTATCGCCAGATGAAGATGTACAACGACCCGTCGCTCAATCCCGTGCTGTACGGCAAGAAATAGGTTCATAGCGTTTTGAGTTTGTGAAAAGGCTGCTTGTCATACGATTTTCGGCATTAGGGGATGTAGCGATGCTCGTTCCGCTAATGCGGCAGGTGGCGGAGCAGTATCCCGACTTGGAACTGACGATGCTGTCGCGTAAGCAGTATGAGTCATTGTTTCACAATATGCCGCAGAATGTGCGCTTTTTCGGAGCGGACTTGCGGGGCAGACACCAACGCATCTTAGGGTTGCGCCGCCTGATGCAAGACCTTGATTACCACAAGTATGATGCGGTGGCGGATATGCACAATGTGCTGCGAACGCAGTACATCCGCACGCGCATGTTCTTAGCGGGCAAGCGGTGCGCACATGTATTCAAAGCGCGCGTACAGAAGTGGCTCTTGGTGCGCCATAACTACCACCATAAACAACCCTTGTTGCCCATGTTGGAGCGG
>CAMOHN010000039.1 GCA_946615455.1 uncultured Bacteroidales bacterium | reverse complement strand
CAGCGTATGCGAAGAAGAAGAAGGGATGCCGCGCCACCATGTGAACAAGCTCCACACGATGGCGGCAGCCAGACCTGCCACAATGACCAACAGCCCGGCTGACGAAGCCACCGTGTCGGCTGCTACGGTCTTCTGTACGGTCTGTGCCACACCAAAACCAATCAGGTACTTGGCAAGAAAATAGGCTATGAAATTGAATGCCGCTGCCCAAACAACCGCCACCACGGGCTTGAGCACTTTGGTCGAAACGACGGTGGCTATCGAGTTGGCGGAATCATGAAAGCCGTTGATAAAGTCAAAGGCGACCGCCAGAATAATAATCGAAATCAAGTATCCCATACATCACGCGTACTTGACAATGATGGTACGGAGCGTCTTTCCCACATGGTTGGCACGGTCGGTTGCGTCCTCCATGCTCTGCATGATCTCCTTGATTTTGATGAGCTCTTTGGGGTCGTTCTCGGTGTCGAATAACTCCTTGACAAAGTTGTCATACACATCGTCTCCCTCGTGTTCAAGGTCATGGAGCTTGGCGCATTGCTCCAAAGCAATGGTAGGCTGTTTGTTCATGGTTTTCAGTTCGCCGCATGCCGTCTCAATGGCTTTGGCACCCTCCAAGATAATCTCCGCCATGTGCATAGCCTTGTTGGGAATCTCACGGGGTTTGTACAAGAGCATGCGCTTGGCACTGTCGTTGATATAGTCCATCACATCGTCCATGTCGTCGCACAACTGGTGCATATCCTCACGGTCGAAAGGCGAGACAAACGCATCGTTCAACTCTTCAAAAATCTCTACAATGATGTTGTCACACTCAGTCTCATAGGCTTTGATCTTGGTGTACAACTCTACTTGCTTGTCACGGTCGGTGGTTGACACCAACTCGGTAAGCAAGTCGGCTGCTGCAACAATGCGACCGGACATGCGTTGATACTGCGGAAAAAACTTGTCTTCTTTGGGAAGAAATTTAGAAAAAATACTATTCAGTGACATAAGGTAAAAACTAAAAAAGAGCCGCTCTACGACCATACAAAAGTACTGCCATTATACAAAAGGACACTTTCACACCCGAAGAATAGCCTGAAATGGGCTGTTTTTATACTTTTTTAGGCAAAAATTTCGACAATCTGAAAAATCACCATACTTTTGCGAGTTGCTACCGAAAGAGTAGCCTTATGCAATAATGACTTATATTTTCTATAAAGATTTTTTTACTTATGTCAAAAGTAACCGTTGTCGGTGCAGGTAACGTAGGAGCTACCTGTGCCAATGTGTTGGCTGTACATGAAGTTGCCAACCAAGTATGTCTGATTGATATCAAAGAAGGACTTGCCGAGGGTAAGGCCATGGACATCATGCAAACCGCTCAGTTGATGGGCTTTGACACCGTTGTTGAGGGTGTGACCAACGACTACAGCCGCACTGCCGGCTCGGATGTGGTGATCATCACCAGCGGTCTGCCCCGCAAACCGGGAATGACCCGTGAGGAACTGATTGGTGTGAATGCCGGCATTGTCAAGAGCGTGGTTTCGCAAGTGCTGCAATACTCGCCCGAGGCAATCCTGATTGTGGTGAGCAACCCCATGGACACCATGGCATACCTGACCAAACACACTATGGGTCTGCCCCGCAACCGCGTCATCGGTATGGGTGGTGCTTTGGATAGTGCCCGTCTGCGCTACTACATGAGCCAAGCACTCCAATGCAATGCCAACGATGTGGACGGTTTTGTCATTGGCGGTCACGGTGACACCACCATGATTCCGTTGCGCTCGTTCATGACCTACAAGGGCGTGCATGTATCGCATTTCCTGTCCGACGAAGAAATCAACGATGTGATTGCCAAGACCATGGTTGGTGGTGCTACGCTGACCAGTCTGCTCGGCACCAGCGCATGGATGGCTCCCGGAGCCGCTGCTGCCTCGGTGGCTGAAAGCATCCTCAAAGACCAAAAGAAGATGATTCCCTGCTCGGCTGCCCTGGAAGGCGAATACGGCATGAAGGACATCACCATCGGAGTACCTTGCATCATCGGCAAGAACGGTATTGAGCGTGTGCTTGAACTGCAAATCTCTGCCGACGAAATGGACAAACTGCGCCAAAGCGAAGCCGCCGTGCGCAAAACAACAGCCATTCTCAAAGACATCAACGCACTCTAAAAAAAGACTATGGATCTGTTCGACAAATGTCATATCAACCTTCTGGACGAGATCCGAGCCAAGCACATCTACCCATATTTCCACTGCCTTGAGTCCCGTCAGGCTCCGGTGGTGGAAATGGAGGGGCAGAAGCGTATCATGTTAGGGAGCAACAACTACCTTGGTTTGACAGAAGACGAACAGGTCATCGCCGCCGGCAAAGCGGCTTTAGAGCAGTACGGCACAGGGGTAAGTGGTAGTCGTTTCTTGAACGGGACATTGGATATGCACCTTCGCTTGGAACAGACACTGGCCCGCTTCACGGGTTACGAAGCGGCCATGATCTGCTCAACCGGGTTTCAAACCAATCTCGCCATCATATCCTCCATCTGCGGAAAAGATGACTATATCCTCAACGACCGTGAGAACCACGCATCCATCTACGATGCCACCCGCCTTAGTTATGCCACACAAGTGCGCTATCGTCACTCCGACATGGAGGACTTGGAACGCCGCTTGCAATCTATCCCGCCGGAAGCCGGCAAACTCATAGTTACCGACGGTGTGTTCTCCATGCGCGGTGACATCTGCCGCCTGCCGGACATTTGTGACTTGGCGGACAAGTACAATGCCCGCGTGATGGTCGATGATGCCCATGGCTTCGGTGTATTGGGCGAAGGCGGTCGTGGTACGGCCGCACACTTCGGGTTGACCGACCGCGTGGATATCACGATGCTCACTTTCTCCAAGTCGCTCGCCAGCATCGGCGGGTGCATGCTGGCAAGCCAACGCGTGACGGATTATGTACGGCACACTTCGCGGCCATTCATCTTCTCTGCCAGCCTCACTCCATCTGCCACAGCAACCGCTTTGGCTGCTTTGGAACAATTAGAGCAAGACCCCACCCGTCCCGAACGACTCATGCAACTCACCCGCCACTTCCAACAGGCACTGCTGAAAGCCGGGGTCAAGATCATTGAAGCTCCCACGCCGATTGTGCCCATCTTCACCTACCATACACTGGCAACGCTGTTCTATGGTAAGCGTTTGTTTGAAGAGGGAGTTTATGTCAATCCCGTCATTGCGCCCGCCTGCGTGGAAGGCGAGTGTTTGCTGCGCACCACCTTGATGGCAACCCATAGCGAAGAGGTGCTGGACGAGGCGGTCGAAATCATAGCCCGCGTTCTCCGACAAGGCTCGCCTTTTGACGGACAGTAAAATCCTATTAGCACAGCATTCTCCCCCATGCCCACACTCGTGCTCACAGGCGGTTCCGGCGGAATAGGACAAGCCACGGCTCGTCTATTCGCTTCGCGCGGCTGGCAGGTGTTTGAGCTCAGCCGCAGCGGCACCAACCAACAAGGCATCGTGCATATCGCGTGCGATGTGACCTCGCGTCAAGCCGTCTTTGCCGCCATTGAACAAGTCATGCAACAGACAGACCGCATAGATGTGGCATTGAGCAATGCCGGCATGGGCATCAGCGGACCGGTGGAGTTCACCGGCGAAGAAGCCATGCACCGGCAGATGGATGTCAATTTCTTCGGTGCTGTCTATTTTGTGCAAGCCGTACTGCCCGTACTACGCCAACAACGAGACAGTTGCATCCTGTTCACCAGCAGTGTGGCGGGGGTGTTGAGTGTGCCTTATCAGAGTTTTTACAGTGCCACAAAAGCCGCCTTGAATGCTCTGGCTCTGGCATTGCAGAACGAGGTGCGCCCCTTTGGTATCCGCGTCTCGTGTCTATTGCCTGGCGATGTGGCAACCGGTTTTACGGGGGCTCGCAATAAGGACGAACAAGGCTATGCCGTCTATGAGCGGGCACACAAAGCCATTGAAGCGATGGAGAAAGACGAACAAGGCGGCATGAAACCCGAAAAAATGGCACGCCTACTGTGGCGCATGGCTCACAAAAAATCCCCCGCACCATTCTATGTTGGGGGATTCTTATACCGTATCTTCTGCTTTTTAGATCGGATCCTTCCCAAACGCGTAGTCAACCGCATTGAGGGGATGATGTATTGAGTTGCTTCGGAACTCCTGTTAGGACTTACCACCGTTTGGCAAGCGAAGGAGGTGTAGGCGTTTTGGTGCGGGCTATCACCTGCTCCAGCGTCAGGTCTTCACCTATGGGTTGTGTCGAACGGAACTGCATCTCATTGACCGCTTTGTCATGCGGGAAAGTGAAATAGGTGCATGTACATTCCACACACACAGTTCCCTCTGCGTCAATAATCTCACCATGTACCAGTGCCACATTGCGCTTCATCTGCTCGATGCGCCCACGCATGACTAAATACGGGTGCAAGGTCGAAACAGGGTGCCGATAGCGTATTTCCATGCGAGCTGTCACGCCGGCTGTATCCAACTTGCGGAACACCACCCAGCCGCACACCTCGTCCAACAGAGTGGCTTGCATACCGCCGTGCAGCGTGTTAATCCACGACTGGTGGTTGCGGGTGGGCTTCCACACGGACACGATGTCGTCTCCGTCTTCGTAAAAAGTCATTTGACACCCTAACGGATTGGTCGGACAGCAACCGAAGCAGCGATAGGCTTCCAGCTCAGACCATGGATTGAGCAGTTCTTTCATTTCAAATCGATTCTATGGTTGAGGTAGCAATGTCTTCATGCTGAACACATAGCGGTCGTCGGCTACGCCGTTTTCATCAACAATGAGCAGGATCTTGACCGCTGCGAGTGCTCTGTTGGCAGTACCGATGAGCAGTATGTCATCGTTTTGAAGGTTCTGCACCGCAGTGTCGTGTGAAGCGTTGCGATAGGCTTCTTGCAGGTCTTTTTCCGAAGCGTCAGCAAAGCGGAAACTTCCGAATCGGGCAAAATACAACCCTTTGTCCGAATACCATGTCCGAGAGAGAGTCTCGTCGTCGGCAGATTGGTCATAGAAAGCCAGCGTATCGGTCTTTTCGCCATCATAGAAGACCGTATTGAGCGTCACCATGGAGAACCCGCATTTGTTGCCCGAAGCAGCGGAATAGAGAGTCAGGTTGTCCAACGAACGCAAGGGCTGCACGTCAGGAATGACATAGAGCCGCAACAAGTAGGACATGGTTTCCCCGTTGTTAGCATAGGCTGTGGCAGTGACATTGAGAAACATGGTGTCCGTATAGCCTGCCGGAACGGTGAGCGGATAGACAAAGTCCACTGTCTTCATGGGGTCTGCAAAAACCGTGTCCAGAGCCATCCGATTGTGGTACTGGTCGTCATAAAGCGAGAGGGTGATGTGCCTCACTGTGGACGACTGCGACTGTGAACGGACAGCCAATCGAACGATGCTGCCCGCCTGAACGGTGGGCTGCATCTGTTCGTAGTCCATACTCTGTAAGGACATGGTCAGCTCGGACTGCTTTTCACAAGCCAACAACACGGCGCAGAGCAGAAAAAGAGCCGCTTTTTTCATCGTCTTCTGTTGGTCGAACGATTGCGATCAGCATCGTTAGCTGCTGCCTGACGGAGAGCCGATTCAAGTTGCTGTTCGGTTTGCGTAAGCTGTTGTTGCAGGATCTGCATTTGCGCTTGCAAAGTGGTGGCCTGCCGCTGCAACTGTTGGTTTTGGGTTTCCAACTGCTCCTGACGAGCTTTTTCGGCTACATTGGCGATGGCGAACACTTTGAAGGTCATGGTACGCTTTTTGATGCGTCCCATGGGCATGTGTTCTATTATTTCCTGCTCACTGACGGGAAGGATGAAGTCGGCATTGGGGTAGAGGTCGGTCACTTTGTAAAGTGCTTTCTTCATTTTCCCAAGGCTGACTCTTTGGTTCATGCGGATGTTGGTTTTGGTCACAAAACGCGGATTATAAGGCTCACCATTGACCGTGAGGAGTTTGTGGAAAATGCCCAAATAGGTCTTATATTCCACTTCGACCGTCACATCGCCCAAGTAGTTATAGTCGGCCATAGACATTTCCAGACGGATCTGATCCGGACGGAACGAACCGTAGTTTTTGTTGATGTTTTGCTGGCTGACGCACGAGGACAGAATCAGCAACGGCAAAGCAAGCAACCATGCATATAGTGTACGTTTCATAGTTTGTTCTGCTTTGTGTTTAGGGTTAAACATCGGGCGGATTAGTTACGGAAGAAATAGGTGAAGGTGATGCCTGCATCGGCTCCCCAGTTGGCATCGATGTGATGACCGCCTACATTGGTACCGGTAACCGTTTTTCCGGCGACAGTCACACTGGTCTGTTTGTTACCATTCGTCACCGTAGTGGTGCGGCCACCTGCCGTGAAATGAGCCTGTCCCGAATAGCCGCCCTCTATACCGATAGCAAAAGGCAGGTCAGCTACAAAGAACTGCATTCCCAAGAACACACCGGCACCAATGACAAACATATTGTTGCGGGTGGTTGTCCAGTTGTTCTTGTCCGCTTTCTGCATATTGTCGTTCACATTGAAGCCTACGGGAATCTGTGCACCCAGATAGACATCAATGGGGTTGTTCATGCTGAAGTGGTAGGCTATACCGGGCAGAAAACGCGTATAGTGAACACGGTCCGACGCAACAACTTTGTTGGAACCATTGGCCAGTTTGTCCTGCTCACCATAGGCGGCAAACTGAAATCCCATACGACCTTCAACGCGGTCGGTGAAGTAGTACTTAAGGTTGATCATAGGCAATGCCCAATAGACCTGACCTTTATCCTTACCATTATACGAATTGTTGTACTGAATCATGTCCATGATTTGGGTTACAGATGCGCCCAGATACATACCCCAGTCGCCCTCTACGGGACGGTTACCTGTACGGGGAATGACATTGGCGTGAGGTTCACCTGTCGAGAGGTCTGCAAATGTGGCAAGCGACACACACATCGCTGCCAAAAGGATGAATGTTTTCTTCATGTTTGTTACCCTTGTTCGTGTCGGGCGCAACTTCTTTTTTCGGCTTACATCCTTCGCCGAAGGGATGAATAAAATGGGTTGAATCGTGTGGTGTGGATGACTGCCGACTTCACTTAAGTGTCAGCACCACCACATAGTCTGTTTATTTGTCAGCTGCTTGCATGATGAACAAGCGGTCGCCGCGATGAACGGGTCGGTCGGTCTTAACGGAAAAGACTTGCCCTTTGTGAATGGCCGCTTGCTTTTTGCCATGCGCATCACGCAAGTCATTGCCGATCAATTCGTAGGCACCGGTTGTTTCGCCCGTGATGAGCAACTCGTCCCCTTCGTGCAAGGTCTCGACCGCTTCAACAAAGAACTCGGCTACACTGATTTGCTTGAAGAAATTGGTGCATTTGCCCACAAACACCTTGTGCCGTGTGGCTTGTGAGCCGTAGGCATGGGTCCATTCGCCCAGACGCTGACCTTGATAATAGCCATCCCAAAAACCGCGATTGAACACCCGGCTCAAGCGCTCATCCCATTGGGCAATGCGATCGGTGATAGACTCTTGCTCATACTCTCCCGCCTGCCATGTTGCCACAGCTTCTTTGTAGCAACTCACAACGGTTGAGACATACTCCGCTCCGCGTGCACGACCTTCAATCTTCAACACCCTGACACCGGCATCCAGCATCTTGTTCAGAAAATGAATGGTTTTCAGGTCTTTGGGTGACATGATATACTGATTGTCCACCTCCAGTTCGAGGTCGGACTCTTTGTCCTTGACAATATACCCTCGTCGGCACACTTGCATGCATGCACCGCGATTGGCACTATAACCGAGGTTGTTCAGGCTCAAGTAACACTTGCCGCTGACTGCCATGCAAAGGGCTCCGTGACAGAACATCTCAATACGGACAGGCTGGCCGTGTCTGCCGACAATATGCTGCTCATGTATGTCTCTATAGATGCTTGCCACCTGCTCCATGTTCAGTTCGCGTGCCAAAACAACCACATCGGCAAACTGAGCATAGAAACGCAGGGCTTCGGTGTTAGCTATGTTCAATTGGGTGGAAAGGTGTACCTCAACGTTTTGGCTGTTGGCATACTGCATGGCGGCTATGTCGCTGGCAATGATAGCACTCACCCCCGCCTGCTTGGCATGGTCCACGATGGTACGCATCAACGGCAGGTCTTCGGGGTACATGACCGTATTGAGCGTCAAATAGGTCTTCACGCCTGCTTCTTGGCATCGACGGACAATAGCATGCAGGTCATCGGTGGTGAAATTGGCAGACGAACGCGAACGCATGTTCAAATGCTCGATACCGAAATACACACTGTCGGCACCGGCTTGCAATGCTGCAGACAGGCTCTCAAAACTGCCCACAGGCGCCATTATCTCTATCGGTCCGTTCATTGGTCAGGAGTGAATAAGAAGTTCGGCTATCTGTACGGCATTCAGGGCTGCGCCTTTGCGAATCTGGTCGCTCACACACCAGAAAGTCAGTCCATTGGGGTCGGTCAGGTCGTGACGCAACCGACCGACAAACACCTCGTCTTTCCCACTCAAAAAGAGGGGCATAGGATAGTTATTCTGCTGCGGGTCATCCATCACACAACAACCCGGCATAGTCTGCAATGCATGCCGGACTTGCTCTATGGACAGCGGTTCGGCCGTCTCTACCCACACCGCCTCGGAGTGGCAACGCAGCGACGGCACACGCACCCAGGTAGCCCTGACCGACAAGTCCCTGTGCATGATCTTGCGGGTCTCGTGATGCA
>CAMOHN010000038.1 GCA_946615455.1 uncultured Bacteroidales bacterium | reverse complement strand
GCATTACCCGTGGCGTGTTGGAAGGCGAAGTCTACTGCCGTCCGCTTCAGTCGGCCGTTTAATAGGCACTTTTATTTTATTGATATTTTATTGATATTCTATCGTTTACAGCATAAAAAAGTAGAATATTCGTATCCATTCAGAACTTTAATCACTGCTGATTTTCAGCAAATAGTATATAAGTCTTTTTACTATGTTTTTATTTTGGGAGAATGGCTGGGTTTGCCTTATCTTTGCGCCACTTTATGACAATGAACATTATGCGTAAACCATTATTCTTTTTGTGCCTAATACTGACAGCAGGCACTCTCTTTGCTAAGGACGCAAATCGCTCGGTAGGTATTCAAGCGGGTTTTGTGCAACCCACTTACCGTCTCAACTCGCCCACCATTTTTGGTGAGAGCCAGTCACATACCGATGCCCGTACCATGAATGGGTTCAAGTTGGGCTTGGTGTATGACGAGAACCTGATTGCAGGTTTCGGTTTCTCATTGGGTATTAACTATAGTTTTGCAGCCGGTCAGACGGCATGGACCGACTATGGATATGAGCCTACCGGCAAGATGACCTTGTTATCCACCATTGACTACCGCAGCCAATATCGCTATCACCAAGGCGAAGTGTTTGTGGACTGGCAGTATAAGTTTGAGATAGCTCAACGCACTTTCCTCATGCTTTACACGGGTCCGACCCTGCAAGTGGCCTCATACAAGGCTGATGACCACTACCGCAATAAGGACGGTTCGGAACTGAACATGTCGGTTAAACACGAATCGTATGCCGCTGAGCAGGATGCCTATATCCGTCCGCTGAATGTGACATGGGGTGTGGGAGCCGGTTTCCAATTCGACCGCTACTTCATACGCGGCGGATACGATTTTGGTATCATGAATCCTTACAAAGAAATCACCTTCAATGCATTGCGTCAAGACGGGGATGACCGTTGGACGCGCGGTCGTCTGGATCAGTGGCAAGTGAAGGTGGGTGTCTATCTCTGGCAGCAGCACGACTGATGATACCTCGCGACACGATAGACCGGATTTTCTCTGCCGCCCGCATTGAGGATGTGGTGGGGCAATATGTGTCGCTCAAGAAACGGGGAGCCAACCTGATTGGTTTGTGTCCGTTTCACACAGAGAAGACCGGCAGTTTCACCGTGTCGCCCTCCAAAGGCATATACAAGTGTTTTGGGTGCGGCAAGTCTGGGCATGTAGCACAGTTTCTCATGGAGATTGAGCAGTGCTCCTATCCCGATGCACTCAGGATGTTGGCACGCCGTTACAACATCCCCATTGAGGAGCGCGAACTGACCCCCGAAGAGCAGAAGAGGCAGGATGACCGCGAGTCGATGTTCGTGGTCAATGAGTATGCCGCCACATGGTTTGAGCAGCAGTTATGGGACACCGAAGCGGGACGCGCCATCGGCTTGAGTTACTTCCGCGAGCGGGGACTGAGGGACGAGACCATCCGTAAGTATCACCTCGGCTATTCGCCGCAAAAAGGCAATTTGCTGACCGAGGAGTTGCTGCGCAAAGGTTATCAGGAGACTTTTCTGATAAGCAACCCCGATACGGGTATCGGTACGGGCTTGGTGGGCAAGAGCGAGGACGGCAGGTTGTACGACCGTTTTCGTGACCGCGTCATCTTTCCTATCCATACGGTTTCGGGCAAGACCGTTGCTTTTGCCGGTCGCATCTTGCGTAACAAAGAGAACACGGGCAAGTATGTCAATTCGCCCGACTCGATTATCTATTCCAAGACGCGCGAGTTGTATGGTATGTACCAAGCCAAGCAAACCATTTCGCGGGAAGACCGCTGCTACTTGGTTGAAGGTCAGATGGATGTGCTAAGCATGTACCAAGCCGGTCTTCAGAACGTGGTCAGCAGCGGTGGCACGGCACTGACTAAAGAGCAGATACGACTCATACACCGTTTCACCAACAACATAACGGTCATCTATGACGGCGATGCAGCAGGCATACATGCCGCCTTGCGTGGCATAGACATGTGCTTGGAGGAGGGGTTGGATGTGCAGGTACTGTTGTTGCCCGATGGTCATGACCCGGACTCGTTCGCCCGCAGCATGGATGCTTCGCAGATGCTTGCCTACTTCCGTGAGCACACCACCGACTTTATCCGCTATAAAGTCAATTTGTTGCTCAACGAAGCAGGTAACGACCCCATTAAGCGTTCGCGGGCATTGACGGACATCCTGCAGTCTATAGCTATCGAGCCGGAGCAGGTGAAGCGCAGCGTGCATGTCAAGTTGTGTGCGGCCTTGTCCGGCAACAGCGAGCAAGACCTGAACCGCGTGATGGTCAGACTGCGGCGCAAGTACATAGACGATCGCCGCCTGCAACAGAAACAGCCGTCTGCCACAACAGAGCAGGCAGAAGAAGCCCCAGATACTTCGCTCATGTACACCGCGCAAGACCAACAGACCATGCACCGCAACGAACAGATTGACAAGAACTACCGCAATCTGGTACAGGTCATTTTGCGCGATGGCGACCGCCGCTTGTACGAAGACGAGACCGGCAAGGGCGTAACAGCAGGCGAGTACATTCTGTCACAACTACGGCAGGACGGCATTGAGGCACCATCGCCTGTCTATGCTCGGGTGTTGCACGACTATGAGCAGCACTGCAACGAGGCGGACTTTGATTGCCGCACCTTTTTCCAATACCATCCTGACGAAGCGGTGAGCCGCCTTGCCATCCAACTGCTGACCGACCCCTACCCGTTGAGCAAGATGTACGAGAAGCAGTTTATATCGGAAAACATTGCCCAGACCGTCAATAAACAAGAGAGTCTGACAGAACTGAACAATCATATATTCTTGCTGTTGATAGAACTTAAGTTCAGTCTCATCAACATGCGTATAGACCAGACCCAGCAACTGATCAACTCGCTGCAACAATCCGACGGCAATACCGAAGCGGTGCAAGAGCTGATGAAGCAGCAGATGCAATTTCAACAGATACGCACGCAGTTGTCCCATGCTTTAGGCAACCGCGTGACAACGCTGTAAAGGGAGGGTAATAAAGTGAAAAGTGAAAGGTGAAAGAATATGTTATTTTCAAGTATTGTATATGGTCCCATTCATTCCCGCCGTCTTGGTATCTCGTTGGGAATGAACCTTATGCCCGTGACGGACAAGTTATGCACCTTTGACTGCATCTATTGTGAATGCGGTTTCAATCGACCGGTGTCCCATCCTATTTTGCCGACCCGCGAGCAAGTATATACCGCCTTGGAGACCCAACTGATTAGCATGGCGCCGGACCAACAGCCTGATGTTATCACTTTTTCAGGCAACGGCGAGCCAACGCTGCACCCTGATTTTGAGGGTATCATTGAAGACACATGCCTGCTGCGTGACCACTATTGTCCCAAAGCGCAAGTGTGTGTGCTGAGCAACTCAACGCAATTGGGGCGCGCCGATGTGGTCCGTGCCCTCCGCCGTACTGACCAGCGCATACTCAAACTGGACTCCGCCATTGACAGCACCATGCGTGCCATAGATTGTCCAGTCAACAAAGAACTGACAGTGAAGCAGATAACCCGTTGGTTGGAACAGTTTAACGGGGATTTCACCTTGCAGACCTGTTTCCTGCGCGGCACACGCGACGGGCAGACCATAGACAACACGACACCCGAGGAAGTGCAGGCATGGCAAGACATGGTACAGAAGTTACATCCCAAGCGGGTGATGATCTATGTCATTGACCGTGCCACTCCCGTCAGAACTTTAGAAAAGATTTCGCGCGAGCAGATGGAAGCCATCGCCGCACCGCTACGACAGAAAGGGATGGATATAGAGATTTCGGCATGACAAAAAAAACTTACTAACAGACAATCAGTAAACATGTATTTTGACGAACTTGCATTATCGGACGAGGTATTAGATGCCTTATGGGACATGCATTTTGACGAGTGTACCCCCGTTCAAGAAAAGACTATACCTATTATTTTAGAAGGGAACGATGTCATCAGTTGTGCACAAACAGGCACGGGTAAGACAGCTGCCTACATATTGCCGTTGCTGACCAACCTGCAATATGATGGTCACAATGAGAACAAGCTGAATGCCATCATCATGGCTCCCACACGCGAACTGGCGCAACAGATTGACCAGCAGATGGAAGGTTTTGGGTTCTATGTTCCTTTTTCGTCGGTTCCCATCTACGGCGGGAACGATAGTGGCGCATGGGGCACTCAAGTCACCGGCTTGCAAAAAGGTGCAGACATAGCCATAGCCACTCCCGGGCGGCTCATCAGCCTGATGAACATCTACGATGTAGATTTTTCAGGGGTCAAGTACTTTATTTTAGACGAGGCTGATCGTATGCTGGACATGGGTTTCTATGACGATATCATGACCATTGTCAAGCGTCTTCCCGAAGACCGTCAGACCATTCTCTTCTCTGCCACCATGCCCCCCGCTATTCGCCGCCTTGCCAAGACTATCATGCACCAACCCAAAGAGGTAGAGATAGCCGTCAGCCGTCCGCCCGAGACCATCCGCCAGATGGCAGCCGACCTCTATCAGGGACAGAAAATGCCGATGGTGCTACACCTGCTCACCCATGCTGGCGAACTGGAAATCATCAAGGCAGGTGAGGAGTTGAAAAAAGTCATACTCTTTGCCGGCAAGAAGCAGTATGTCAAGGAGATTGCCCATGCCTTATCGCTCAAGCACATCAATGCCCGCCCCATGCACTCGGACTTGCAGCAGAAGGAGCGTGACGAGGTGATGCTGGATTTCAGGAATGGCAAAGTGGATGTGCTGGTCGCCACCGACATAGTGGCTCGCGGCATTGATGTGGACGACATACCGTTGGTCATAAACTTTGATGTCCCCCGCGATGCGGAAGACTATGTGCACCGTATAGGTCGCACGGCACGGGCAGCGAACCACGGAGCCGCCATCACATTAGTGAGCAAAGAAGACCAACGCTATTTTTCTAAGATTGAGCAGTTCCTGCACAAAGAAATTGAGCGTATCAGCGTACCGGAAGAGTTGGGCGAGACCCCGCAGCCCTATTCGGGCACATCACACGGGCAGAGCAAGCGCAACCGCAGCAAGGGGCGCAACCGCAGGCATGGTCAAAACAACCATAGCCGAAACCAAAACAAGAAAAAGATTAAACAATAGTCAGACCAACGACTTACCACTCAATCGAATTCAGTCGCGAGCGATAGGCATCGGTGAAGGTCTGTGTATGGTTCTGACCGCCAAACAAATAGATATTGTTATTCACCACCAAAGCCGAGACGCGATAGCGCGGGAAATAACGGTCAGGCACAGGCAGTCGTGTGGAATCCACCGGCTGCCATTGCATTCCCTCGCTGAGGGACTGATCCACGGTCAGGGTGTTGCCGTCTTGCTGCAGTCCGCCCAGACGAAGCAGCCTGTGGTTGTAAGCCACGACGGCTGCACCAACAGTGGGTTGGGCATTGGCTGAGGCCACATCCATCACACGAAACTCATTGTCTGCTGCTTCAATTGACCAAGCAGAGCCTAACATGTTTCCCTGTCTGTCATAACCGCCGTAGATGAGCGCGTGTTGCCGTCCGCCGGTTGAAAGGAAAGAGGTGGCTGCAAAATCGCTCACGGGGAAGGAAGGAGGCACTTTTGCCACTGTTTGCAGCAGTCCGTCAGCGGGTTGCCATGTCGTCAGGTGCAACGTATCGCGGTTGTCGGTCAGCAGCCACACACGCGATTGAAAGTCCATCAGCGTAGCCACTACGGTGCCATATTGCGCTTCTACGCGTTGAGATGTCCATGTCACGCCATCGGCTGAGCGATAGAGCATCGTGTCCACTGCATAGCAGAACGAGGCAGAAATTGAGTCATAGACAAACTGGCGGAAGGCGCAGTTATCCGGCAAGCCGGTCAGCGTTTGCGGCATTGACCATGAGATGCCATCGGCTGATCGGACCAGCCGTAGCGACTGCCCATCGGAGAGGAAAGCCGCAAAGTCGGAACCGGTATAAAGCACCTGCAAAGCACAAGGTTGGGCTATGGCATCGGCAAGGCGTGTGACAATGTATTGGTCGGGGTCAGCCTGATGGGCATAGGCAATGATACGGTAGAACTTATTGTCCTTACGATTGGCAGCAAAGACACGCAGATAGACGGGCTGACGAGTGAGGTCAAGGGTGTCGTATCCCGAATAGGTGAACACCGTGTCGCCCATATAATACAGAGCGGCAGAGGGGCGCGAGTTATAGCTGATACGGGGGACAACGGCGGTCAAGGGTGTGCCGAAGAGCAACGAGTCGCCATCCAGAGGGGCTATCAGCCCTGTATCCGAGCGGTGCTCCACCTTAAAGGATGCTGCTGCGAAACCGGGGAAACTATCATTAGCAGCCAAATAGAAGGACTTGATGGTAGCATCGGTGACATCATAGGACACGACGGTCTCCGTCTTTTTGCATGACCATAACACGAGCACAAGCAGCAAAAGCGACCCAGGGATTGTAAAACCAATTTTGCGCATTGACATCAAACTAAAATAATCGGCGCAAAGGTAGGACTAAACTTGTACACCTACAAGAAAAGGCATACTTTTGCGGCGAAAAAGCGTAAGTGATATGTTATTCGAAAGTCAGATAGTGGATATCATGCAGCAGTTGCCTACTGCCAAGATTCAGCATGACAAGGAGCAGTTGCGCGGTTTGGACTCGCAACGCCGTCGCGTAATGACCGCTGAGGAGGTAAAGACCGACTCGCGTAAGATTGTGTCTCAGATAGAGCAGATGACCTGCTTCAAACAGGCTCAAACAGTGATGCTATACTACCCCATTCACAACGAGGTAGATTTGCGCCACTTGGTGCACGAGTATGCTGATGAGAAGACCTTTCTGCTTCCCGCCACGGTGGGCAACCATCAGATTGAGGTGCGTGTGTATGAGAAGAATCGCCCGTTGCTGAAAGGTCGTTTCGGCATACCCGAGCCTGATACCGAGGTGTGGAAAGGCAAGATTGATCTGATTCTGGTGCCCGGTGTGGCTTTTGATGAGGATCTCTATCGCCTTGGTCGTGGTGGCGGCTACTATGACCGTTTCCTCAAGCAATACAGCGGGAGCATGAAAGTGGGTGTATGCTACGACTTTCAGTTGCACAAGGACTTGCCCAGTGAGTTTTTCGACATCAGGATGGATCGTGTGGTCACTCCGAGTCAGACCATTGGATAGCGGGTTGCGCTTCTTGGCTCAACTTGATTTGCCGGTCGGTTTCTTCTGACAGGCGTTGTTCTCCCGTTCGGTAATAATAGATTAGTCCGTAGGCTTGGCATGCGCGCAAGCGTGCATAAGGCAACAGATCGCGGTAGTACGCGTCCACCTGGTTCCAGATGTCCAAGATGATACGGTCGGCTTCTTTTCGCAACACTTCCAAGTCTTCATAGACGCGTGTTTCGGTGGTGCGGTGCATTTTCTGATTGACTTGGTGCTCTTTGAAAATCTCATAGTGCACCTTAACCTTGGTGATACTGGGGTTCTGCAAGGGATATCCGCCTTGGGCTATGCGTTGTTGCTCACCCTCGATGATATTGTTACCCCATACCAGCAGGTCTTCCTCGGAGCTGAGATCGGGCAGGATATGGCTATCGGGGTCGAGGTGGTAGAGTTCCTTTAACTGTTTTTTTATCTCCCCTCGAACGACGGTCATATTGAGTACCTGTATGAAATGAGAGATGTACATACGGGCATTCTGCACCATACGGCGGTAGTCACGATTGGAAGACACCCGCGAGCGAAAGTTGTCGTGATAACGGCTGACCACATTCTCAAAACGCAGTAGGAAATTGCGTGCTTCGGCTTGGGTATGGTAGGTGAGGACTTGCTCGTTGAAGTCGGCTTCGCTGGCTTTCTGGACAGCAGTCTGCAAGGCTTTGAGCCGTGTCTGGTCGGTATTGGGTAAGCGGCGGTATGGCATAAGGGTATTCTTTTTCAGGCTTTATAATTGACGGCGCACAAGTGATTCTGCCAGTTCGCGCAAACGCTTGTTGGCATTGTTGGCAGGCAGTGATTGCAGGCACTGCAAGGCCTTGTCGGTATAGTCGGCTATAGTCTGTTCAGCATCGCGACGGACATTCAGCGCATCATAAATAGCTGTGACACGGACTATTTTATCGCCTTCGGACAAGGTAGAGGCTTTCATCGTATCAAGCAGTTGGTTTTGTTGGTGGGCATCGGCTTTGTGCAAGGCAGTGAGCAGCATATAGGTCTTTTTGCCACACAAGATATCCCCACCGATGGCTTTGCCGAAGGTCTTCTCGTCTCCATAGACATCCAGCAGGTCGTCTTGGATCTGAAAAGCCAAGCCAAGGTGAATGCCATAGTCGAACAGGAGTTGCTGTGCGTCCGGTTCAGCGCCTGCCACATAGGCTCCCATTCGCAGGGCATAGGCTAACAGCAACGCCGTTTTGAGGCGAATCATGTCAAGGTATTGTTCCAGTGTGACTTGTTCACGCTGTTCGAAGTCCATGTCATATTGTTGTCCTTCGCAGATACCCGTTGCCATATCGTTGAACATACGCAGCACTTCTGCCAGTTTGTCTTCACGGAGGCGGGATATGAGTCTGTATGCTTCAATCATCATCTGGTCACCGGAGAGGATGGCTGTGTTCTCGCTCCAACGGACATGCACGGTAGGTCTGCCGCGACGAACGGCAGCCTTGTCCATGACATCGTCGTGCAGCAGGGTGAAATTGTGAAACACCTCCAATGCCAAAGCTACGGGCAGGATGTCCTCGTCCTGACCGCCAAAGAGTTGTGCACCCAGCAAGGCTAACTGCGGGCGCAAACGTTTGCCGCCTGATGCGAGGGTATAGGTGATGGGGGCGTATAGTCCTGCCGGTTGGTCAGGAAACGAAAGAGCAGTTATTTGCTTATTGAGGTCAATCATGGTGTC